>JANMGS010000167.1:0-2210 GCA_031374745.1 Ferruginibacter sp.
TAGCTACATTTTTATGATGGCCTTTGTTGTGCTCTATAAAAAAATGCATGTACAAACTACTCAATAATAAAATTTTTGCAAGTGTTTGTTCAAATTTATTATTCCTATGCCCAAGTTCATGTGCTACATTTATACCAAAAGTACCGCACAACATACCCATAGTGGCAACCCTTCCAACGATATCAATCGTACGCAAATCGGCTTCGCCAAAAGAGTACAAAAAGAAAAACAAAGTGGGCATTTGTAACAAAACTACCAAGTACAATAAATAATCATACGCCTTATCTGCCTTGGCAAACTCCTCTTCGGCAGTGGTCATGTTTTTGGTATTGGGATTTAAAAACAGTTCCACAGTAGGAATAAAAACCCAAGAAAAAATCATGGGCAACCAGCACCACAAACCAGTATTGGTAAAACTCAATATGGCAAGTGCATATAAAATGAGTGGATTTAAGTATTTTACGTATTTAAACATGTTCAAAATTGAGAATGTAATTTAGTACAAAATACAATGATGAAAAATTATGTACACACAATTTTTCACTTTAAACTGTTTCAATAACATCATATTCAACATCTTCCCTGATTCCCTTTTTGATAACCCTATTTAATGGAGCCTAAATGTTTAGGTATACGCATGCCGTTACATTATTAAAATCATATATCACTTATTTTTTATGTTTATATTTTCTATCTAAAATCTAAAAAATGGTAGCAGAATTACCTTTTTTAGTATAAAAAAATAAAGAATTGGTTCTAATATGGGTTTCAAACTTATTATTTATCAAAAAATCTATTTTTTAAACAGTTTATATAAATTGTTTTTTACCTTATCTTTACCAGAAACGAAAACAGTACTTGACTTATGTTTAATTTAATACTTTTTGGCCCTCCTGGCAGCGGAAAAGGAACCCAAAGTGAAAAAATTATTGAGAAATACGGTTTATTGCATTTAAGTACAGGCGATTTATTGCGCTCCCAAATTGCCCACCAAACACCATTGGGTTTGGAAGCAAAAAAATTAATGGACAAAGGTCAATTGGTGCCAGATGAAGTAGTAGTAGGAATGATTAGTTCTGCTTTGGATGTAAATCCTGGCGCAAAAGGATTCTTGTTTGATGGCTTTCCACGCACCGCTGCGCAAGCAGAAGCGCTAGATAAATTATTGGATCTTAAAGGGGCACCCATATCTGTAATGCTCGCCTTAGATGTAAGTGAGGAAGAACTGATAAAACGAATACTAAAAAGAGGAGAAACCAGTGGGCGTAGCGATGATAGCGACCATGATATAATTGCTGCTCGGGTTGCAGAGTATAAAAATAAAACCGAAGCGGTGGCAGATTATTATCGCCGTTCCGATAAAGTAGTGATGATACCTGGCGAAGGTAGTATTGACGATATTTTTGAAAGGTTAAGCGCCGAAATTGAAAGCAGACTGTAGGGTCTGCTTTTTTTATAAGCATTATTTTATGAACATAGAAAAATTACAGTTTATCACCATTGAAAGTATAGAAAAATTGAATGCTTTAACAGAAAGCATTCAACCAAACTGGGGTGTAATGAGTGCCCAAGAAATGATAGAACATTTAGAATATGTTTTTGCCATTTCAATAGAAAAAAATGCAACAAAATTGTATACCCCTACTGAACAACTTCCTGCCTATAAAGCTTTTTTACTAAGCGATAAAGAATTTAGGGTAAATACCAAAGCGCCTATCGAAATGGTAGGAGAAACCCCTGAACCACTTCGCTATACATCTTTGGATGAGGCAAAAGAAAAGCTTACAAATACCGTTAAGGATTTTACTGCCTTTTTTGAAAACAATGAAGCAACGAAGACATTACATCCTGCATTTGGCATGTTAGATTACAATGAGTGGGTATTGATGCATTACAAACATGTATTGCATCATTTGAATCAATTTGGGCTCGTTTAAAAATGGCATTGGTTGGTTTTTCTTTCTCTATAATACTGCCCATCTAGCTAATAATTTCTTTTTAATGCTTTGATATTTTTTCGCCGAAAATAGTTTGTTTTATATTTTACTTTGCCCAATAGTTTAAACAATAAATTTTCTATCATAAATTTGGCTATGCAAAAACTAGGAAATTATATTACCGGAAAATGGATAGAAGGTGACGGAGAAGGAGCCCCACTTTTTAATGCGGTGAGTGGAAAAATTATTACAAATGCGAGTTCGCAAGGATTG
>JANMGS010000545.1:0-5199 GCA_031374745.1 Ferruginibacter sp.
TTCGAATCCAATCCGGATCACAAACCGAAAGTCTTTGAAATAAAGGCTTTCGGTATTTTTTTACAATACAAATAAACAAAATAATAATGCATGAATGCCAACAGCTGGATAGTGCATCCCGACTTACAATCGGGAGGATCATTGGTTCGAATCCAATCCGGATCACAAACCGAAAGTCTTTGAAATAAAGGCTTTCGCTATTTTTTTTACAATACAAATAAACAAAATAATAATGCATGAATGCCAACAGCTGGATAGAGCATCCCGACTTACAATCGGGAGGGTCATTGGTTCGAATCCAATCCGGATCACAAAATCACAAACCGAAAGTCTTTAAAACAAAGGGCTTTCGGTATTTTTTCAGCTTACATACAACAAAAATTGAAACGCATTGCTAACCATAGCAAAGAATAGCATCCCGACTTACATTCGATAAAGACCTTGGTTCGAATCTAGCCCAAATCACAAAAAAGCCGCTTTAAATGATAAAGCGGCTTTTCTAAATTTACATTTTTCTTACCTTAAAAGAATAGTTCTTGCTGGTCTTCCGTCGATAGAAATGGTAGCTAATCTATCGCAATTACCATTACCAAAATCTAAAATAGCAACATGGTTAGGGCCTTGTATTTTTAAAATACCTTGGTCAATATTTTCGCAACTTACTTTTTTCTGTAAAGGAGTTTGCGTAGTGCTGGTTCTGGTTTTACCTTGAGCATTGGTAGTGCTTCTTGTGCCAGATATGGTATACACATCATCTCTTATATCGCATAAAGTTGTCACTCCTTCTGTCTGGGTAATATCTAAATTGGCAGTATGTAACCAATATCTACCATCTGGTGCTGTTATTTTACCACCAGTAACGGTTCTGTTATGGCTGCGTGTGCTAGAGCCAGGTACGGTTGTGTTGGTACGTACAATGGTGCCTTCTCTTTTAAAATCATTCACATAATAATTATCAAATGTAATGGTTGCTTTGCTATTGGGCGCTCTTAGAGAGTCTGTAAGCAATATGTTGATGATTCCTTTACGGGTAATCCCATTTATACCTGTAGGGTAAGTGCAACCAGTACCAAAGTCAATTTTAATATTTTTTGCTGGAAAAGCACCTGTAACAGTTACTACTGCACAACTGCCAATCCAATTATTGGTTAGTATGCCGGTACAACCACCAAGCCCACCAAGCACGCCATTTCTTGCTGCTGCTTCTTCCATTACTTCCCCATCGTCTTGATTTAGGTTATCTGCCACAGCTTGGTTTCCAGTAGCTTCAAAGGTTGTTTCTATTTCTGCTGCTGTAGTATCTTCTGTATTATCTTTTTTACATGATACTGTACCTATTGTAATTGATACAATTGCGAATAAGGTTAAAAAGTTCTTCGTTGTCATAAATATGGTTTTTAAAATTTTATTTTATCTATGACCAAGTATGAATAAAAAAGTTTAAAGAAGAGAAAAATAATTTTTGAGTAAAATATTGCTTCCGATTTATTCGAAGGTGATCTACATTTCTTAATTAGCTTATAACAAACTTGATTGGCTTTCTTTGTAGAAAAAAATTTTTATAATTAGGTTTCACTTGCCAGCAAAAAGAAACATATCCATAATTACAAAAAGCGAAAAGACTACCGAAGCAATGCCATTGGCCGTCATAAAAGCAATGTTTACCCTGCTCAAATCGTTTGGCTTTACGATTAAGTGCTGGTAAATAAGCATACCGCAAAATACTGTTGTGCCAACCCAGTATAACCAATGAAACTGTCCATAATAACCTGCATAACAAATAGCCAAAGCTGCAATAGCATGTAGGAATTCTGAAATATGCAGTGCTTTTGCTTTACCCAAAACGGATGGCATAGAGTACAAATTGTTTTCTTTATCGAATGCTTCGTCTTGCAGGGCAAAAATAATATCGAAACCACTTACCCAACAAACTACTGCTATAGAAAATAAAATAGGCAGCCATGCAAAAACACCCGTAACCGCAAGGTATGCTCCTATTGGTGCAAGGCTAAGCCCAATGCCCAATACCAAGTGGCACAAAAAAGTAAACCGTTTTGTATAACTGTAAAATAAAATTACAAAGAGTGCCACAGGACTTAAATAAAAGCAAATGCGGTTGATAAAAAATGTGCAAACAATAAAAAGTATGCACATTAAAATAGTAAAGTACAAAGCATTTTTTTCTGTAATTATCCCAGCAGGTATTTCTCTAATAGCGGTGCGGGGGTTTTTGGCATCAAATTGCCTATCGAGGTAGCGATTGAATGCCATGGCTGCGGAGCGGGCGGTTATCATGCATGCGAGTACTAAAATAAAAATAATAATAAATGGATTAATGTTAAAAAAAGCAGGTAGAGAAAAATGAGCTCCACCGATCCCTTCATTAAAATATTTTATAGGAAAAATAGTTGTACCCCAACCAATCGTATCATTAAGATTAGTTTGGCCTAATCTTGATTTAAAAATCCCTAAAAAAAATCCAATCAACGCAAAAGGCAATGCAAAAATGGTATGGGAAAACTTTATTAGGGAGAGGTAGTTTTTGATGGTGGGCATTTGTGAAAATATTTTTTATCTTTTATTTATTTGAAGATAGTTTATCTTTTGGAAAAGTATATAATAAAGCATGTTTGTTGGCTAAAGCCAAAGGTAACGGGCTAAAGCCCTTTTTTCTATTTCAATTTTTTCCCTGTGCTAAAGCACAGGGCAATTCATAAAGCACAAGGCTATTCAAAAAACAATGGTAATTCAAAAAAAATATTTTTATTTATCAAACAGATTAGACACAGCATGTAAAACAATTTTCTTATTTAATACGCTTTCATTTCAGGGCTAATGCATCATAAAAGATGAATAATGGTATTCTGTTGAACGGAGCGTCGCCACTGAAGTTCCATATTACTATGTTTTTGCTTGTACAAATGGCTTTACTTTTTATGCAAACAAAAATATCTCCCGAGCTCTCTCTAAATAAAAGCTGGACAGACAAGGAGCGAGTCAGGCTCCAATCTTTTCGAATTCTTTTCAATATCTCAGGGTTCAAAAGTCCCTCCTTTGGAGGGATTTAGGGAGGCTGGCTTCGTAATCTCCCACAACACCACCCCCGCCGCTGTTGCAATATTCAATGAATGCTTGGTACCAAACTGTGGTATTTCTATACAGCCATCGCATAATTTTATTGTTTCCAATTCTACACCACTTACTTCATTACCAAAAATAACGGCTACTTTTTCGTTGGCTGCAAAAGCAACTTCGTGCAACATGAGGCTGTTTACCACTTGCTCTACGGCATAAACTTTATACCCTTTTTCTTTTAATTGAATGATGGCTTCTGCTGCATTGGCAAAATGCTTCCACTCCACCGTATCTTCTGCACCCAATGCTGTTTTTTTAATTTCTTTGTGTGGTGGGGTGCAGGTATAACCCGTTATGTAAATTGCTTCTAGCAAAAATGCATCTGCTGTACGAAATACACTGCCTACATTATATGCACTGCGAATATTTTCTAACACCGCAATCACAGGCGTTTTATCGCTTCGTTTAAATTCTTCTGGGCTGATTCTATTTAAATCATCCATGCTCAACTTTTGTGTCATTTTATTTGCTCACAGATTTTTCTGATTTACATAGATTTTAGTAATTGTGTTTTCAATTAACTTTATGAAGATGCAGATTTTCCGTATTCTAATATTATGAAGGAATAGATTCTACTTTTGGAATTTGCATGCTCATTTTTAAATCTGCATAAGCACCAGCCGCTTTTACAAAATTTACAAACAATGGATGCGGGTTTTCTACCGTGCTTTTTAGCTCGGGATGGTATTGCACTCCTATAAAATAAGGGTGCCCTTTGAGTTCTACAATTTCTACCAGCTTGCTTTCGGGGTTTCTACCACTTGCAATCAAACCAGCATTTTCAAAATCGTTCAAAAAATTATTGTTGAACTCCCAACGATGTCTATGTCTTTCACTTATTAAAGTACTACCATATATTTGATGTGCCAGCGTGTTTGGAGCTATCTCACAAGGGTAAGCGCCTAGGCGCATGGTGCCACCCTTTTTCTTTACTCTTTTTTGCTCTTCCATCAATGCAATCACAGGATATGGGGTAGCTGCATTCATTTCTGTAGAGTGGGCATCTTTCCAACCGAGTACATTTCTGGCAAATTCAATTACGGCCATTTGCATTCCTAAACAAATTCCAAAAAAAGGCATTTTATTTTCTCTAGCGTATTTTACCGCAACAATTTTACCTTCTACTCCCCTAGCCCCAAAGCCAGGCGCCACGAGCAATCCATCTAGCTCACGTAATTTTTCTCCCACATTCTCTTGGGTCAAAAATTCGCTGTGTACATTTACAATTTGCACCTTGCATTGGTTCATTGCACCCGCATGTATAAAAGATTCTAAGATAGATTTGTAAGCATCTTGCAGTTCGATATACTTTCCTATCAAACCAATTTTTACCCTACTTTTTGGGTAATTTAGTTTATCTAAAAAGCCTCGCCACTTCGTAAGTTCTGGTGCCGAATATCCATTTATTTGCAATTGCTTTAGTACAATTACATCCAACCCTTCTTGCAACATTTTTAATGGTACTTCGTAAATGGTAGATGCATCCAAAGCTTCAATAACAGCGTTTGGCTTTACATTACAAAACAAAGCTACTTTTCTTCTTATTTCATCTGATAAAGGATGTTCCGTCCTACACACAATCACATCTGGATGTACGCCCTCCTGACTAAGCATACGCACGCTATGTTGTGTAGGTTTTGTTTTTAGTTCTTTGGCAGCTTTTAGGTATGGTATAAGTGTAAGATGTACTACCATACAATCCTCCTCCGGTAGTTCCCATTGCAATTGGCGTACGGCTTCTACAAATGGAAGGCTCTCTATATCACCTACCGTACCACCAAGCTCGGTTATAACAATATCAAATTTACCTGTATCGCCTAGCAATAACATCCTGCGTTTAATTTCATCTGTTATATGCGGAACCACTTGAACTGTTTTACCCAAATAATCTCCTTCACGCTCTCTGTTTATTACCGTTTGGTAAATGCGCCCAGTGGTAACATTGTTGGCTTGAGAAGTGGGGGTATTGAGGAAACGCTCATAGTGACCAAGATCCAAATCTGTTTCGGCGCCATCGTCTGTTACGAAACACTCGCCGTGCTCGTATGGGTTTAGCGTACCAGG
>JANMGS010000554.1:0-5559 GCA_031374745.1 Ferruginibacter sp.
TGATGACGGACTGCATGGGTTTTTAAGATTATTTTACACAATTTAAATTTTAAGATTGGGCCTATATTTCATCGCTTCATTTGTTTTACATTTGCAACATGGAAAGTTTGCGTTCACTCATAGAAAAGTACAAGGAAGAAATAAAGGCAGAAAACCCTTCAATAGCCGAGGGTATAGAGCAATTTCGGATAAAATACCTTGGCACAAAGGGTTTGGTGAAAACCATCATGGGAGACATGAAAAATGTGGCTGCCGAAAATAAAAAAGAAGCGGGGCAATTATTAAATGAGTTCAAGGTTTTTGTAGAAGAAAAATTTGCCTCTTTTGCTGCTATCGAAAACGGTACTATTCTGGCAAAAAATATTGACTTTGATCTTACTTTACCAGGTACGCCAGCACCACTTGGTACACGCCATCCCATAAGCATTGTAAAAAATAAAATCATTGCCATTTTCAATAAACTTGGCTTCGCTGTGGCAGAAGGGCCAGAAATAGAAGATGATTTCCATAATTTTACTGCACTCAATTTACCCGAAAACCATCCTGCTAGAGATATGCAGGATACCTTTTATATTGCTCATCCCGCCGAAGCTGGCGGGACTGACTGGTTATTACGTACACATACGAGCAGTGTGCAAATACGTGAAATGCAAAAAGGAAAATTGCCACTTCGTATAATCTGCCCTGGTCGTGTTTTTAGAAACGAAACCATTAGCGCAAGAGCGCACTGTTTCTTCAACCAAGTAGAAGGACTGTATATTGCCGAAAATGTTTCGTTTGCCGATTTGAAACAAACGCTTTATTTTTTCGTAACAGAAATGTTTGGTGGTTCCACCGACGGCGGAATAAAAGTCCGCTTTCGCCCATCGTATTTTCCTTTTACAGAGCCAAGTGCCGAGATGGACATTAGTTGCCTTATTTGTAAAGGCGAAGGTTGCAGTGTGTGTAAAAAAACAGGCTGGGTAGAAATTTTGGGTTGTGGCATGGTACATCCTAAAGTACTTGAGAATTGTGGCATAGACAGCAACAAATACACAGGTTTTGCATTTGGAATGGGTGTAGAAAGAATTACGATGCTTAGTTATCAAATAAAAGATCTACGTTTATTTAGTGAAAACGACCTTCGTTTTTTAAAACAATTTGAGTCTGCATAGGCTATGGCATTCTGTCAGGCCAGCTATTTTACACTAGAAAATTGGTTTTCCCCTCTTTGGCATTAAAATTGAAATCCTCACTATAACGGGTACAGATTAATTATGCCTGTATATTATTATTCTTAAAAAAAAAGCAAATGAGAAAATTTAGTTTAATGTTAAGTATGCTGTGTTTTGTAGTCATACTTACTTCTTGCAGCGGTTCCAAAGAAGCCCGCACGGACAAAAAAACAATTAATGGTACTTGGCAGTTACAAAATGTAACTACCGAAGGTGTTTCTGGAAAAATAAAAGCACAAGTCTTAGACGAAGCAGACTATACTTGCTTTGGAGGCAGTATCTGGAAATTTAATCAAAACACCAGTTTGGGATCGTACGAAATAACAAAAAATGGAGGCGACTGTTTTTCTAAAAAGCAAAATTTTCGTTGGTCTATTTTTGAAGAAAAAGGAGTTCCTATAAGGCTTCAATATAAAAGAGTAGATGCAAAATATTACAAAGACATTGACGAAGGTAAAGCTGGCTTTCGTTTTACAATTGTATCGTTGGATAAAACAAATATGCAATTAAAAAGTGAAATTAATTTTGAAGGCAAGCCCGCTTATTTCATTTACAATTTCACCAAAAACTAATTAAACACATTATAAAAAAAGATATGAAAAAAATAATTTCGAATATAATTTTAGGAACGATAGCCATATCGATAATAGGTACTGGTTGTGATGCTACAAGACGTGCAAGCAAACAAGACAAAGGTGTAGCAATTGGCGCTACTACAGGAGCAATCATTGGTGGTATTTTAGGTAACAATGTGGGCAATAAAAATAACACGGCTTTGGGTGCTGTATTGGGTGCAGCCATTGGAGGTGTAGCAGGTGGTATAATTGGACATAATATGGATAAGCAAGCCGAAAAAATAAAAACAGAAATTCCTGGTGCAAAAGTAGAAAGGGTTGGAGAGGGTATCAATGTAACCTTTGATGAGAATAACCCTGACGGCAGTAAGTCTGGTGTTTATTTTGCAACGAACAAGTACAATATTTCATCCAATTCTCAATTGGCTGTAGACAAGTTGGTTAAAATTTTTACAGAATATCCAGAAACAAATATTTTAGTAGAAGGACATACGGACAATGTGGGAACTGATGCAGCAAATATGCTCCTTTCGCAAAGAAGAGCAAATGCAGTGGGAAATGCGTTGAAGGGTGCGGGCTTATCCAACAACAGGCTTACCGTAAAGTGGTATGGCGAATCTCAACCAAAAGCCGAGAATACAACGGTGGAAGGCCGTGCATCTAATAGAAGGGTCGAGTTTTCTATTACTGCCAACGAAAAAATGAAAGCTGATGCTAAAGCTGAAGCTGAAAAAAATCCATAATATCATAATATAAAGTACTTAAAGGGCTGCTGTGTAATTTTCTTTTTAATTAATAATCATTAAAAAAAGAGGAAATGGCACGGCAGTTTTTTATTTTTACAGTATGATAAAAAAGATTTGCGTAGCAGGTGCCGGCACAATGGGAAGTGGTATTGCTTTGTGTGCAGCACAAAATAATTTTGATGTAGTACTTTTTGATACCCAAGAAAAAGGTATAGAAAATGCCAAAACGAGCATCAACAAGAACTTGGATTTTTTGTTGGCCAAAGAAAAAATTACTGTAGCACAAAAAGAAGCTATTTTCAATCAAATTTTATTCACAACAAATTTAAATGATTGTGTGGGCGATTTGGTTATAGAAGCCATTATTGAGAACCTAGAAATTAAAGAAACACTTTACAAAAATCTTGCTGGAATAAACACAGCACAAACAATTTTTGCCAGCAACACGTCCTCTCTTTCTATTTCTGCTATCCAAAAAAATATTTTGCATCCTGCAAGAATTTGTGGTATGCACTTTTTTAATCCAGCGCATGTAATGAAACTAGTAGAAGTAGTAGCTGGAGAACAAACTTCTGAAGAAACGATAAAGCAAATTTTTGACCTTTGCTTACAATTAAAGAAACAACCCGTTATTTGCAAAGATGCTCCAGGGTTTATTGTAAACAGGGTTGCAAGGCATTATTATTTAGAAGCCATGCAGCTTGCATACGAAAAAAAGATTTCTTTTGAAGATATAGACTTGCTAATGGAAAATGCTGGATTTAAAATGGGGCCTTTTAAATTGATGGATCTAATTGGCATGGATATTAACTTGGCCGTATCGCAATCCATTTACCATGCGTTTAATGATAACCCTCGTTTTAAACCTTCACCTATGCAAGAGCAAAAAGTAGCAGAAGGAAATTTAGGTAAAAAAACGGGCAAAGGTTTTTATGATTACAGCCAAAATATTGCACAATGATATTAGTAACTGGTGCTGCAGGTTTGGTAGGAAATGAATTGCTAAAACAATTACTTGCGCAAGGCGAAACCGTAAAAGCGATTTATAATAATACAGCGCTTTCTCTCCCCACCTCTGAAAAGCTTATTGCTATACAATGTGATATTTTAGATGTATATGCATTGGAAGATGTGATGCAAAACGTAACGAAGGTTTATCATTGCGCAGCCATTGTTTCCTTTTCTCCTAAAGATGAAAAGAAATTATACAGCATTAATGTAGAAGGTACTGCCAATGTAGTAAATGCCTGTATAAATGCTGGCGTACAAAAATTGGTACATGTAAGTTCAGTAGCAGCGCTCGGGCGTATACGGGTAGGGCAAATGATAGACGAAACCATGCAATGGACCCAAGAAACCAGTAATAGTAAATATGGCCACAGCAAATATTTAGGAGAAATGGAAGTGTGGCGTGGGGTGGCAGAAGGGCTAAATGCAGTTGTAGTAAACCCAGTGATTATCTTAGGTGCAGGAAATTGGAATGATGGCTCATCCAAAATATTCAAATCTGTGTATGATGGATTTCCTTGGTATTCTACTGGTACATCTGGCTTTGTAGATGTAAAAGATGTTGCAAAAGCTATGATACAATTAATGCAAAGTGATATCTCTGCAGAAAAATTTATTTTGAGTGCAGAAAATGCAACCTATCAATCTATCTTTAACATGATAGCTAATGCGTTTAATAAAAAATTACCATCCAAAAAAGTTACCCCTTTTCTTGCTGCTCTTACATGGCGCATTGAAGCTATAAAAAGTAAATTTACCGGCGCTTCTCCACTTATAACCAAGGAAACAGCCGCTACTTCATTGGCAGTAGTAAAATTTGATAATGGTAAGCTATTAAATTCTTTACCAAATTTTCGTTACATGAGTTTACAAGAAACAATTACCAATACTTGTAAAGCATTTTTGCTAAGAAACAAATAATTATTTTTTGTTTAAAAGTGTTTTCATATCTGCAATTACACCAATAGAACCAAAATAATTATTGTATAAATATTGATTGCTCTTATATGATGATCCATTTACATTGGTATCCGATTCTGGAAAGTAAGTGAACAGCTCTGTTGAGCCATACATTATATGAAATTTAATTCCTTTTATTTCATTAAAACCAAATTGATTGTCCATCACAAAATCTCCAAACGAACTGTTTTTTTTCGCTAAGTTTTTATAAATACTCTTTTGCATTTCCTTATCATCTGTGTTGATATTATTGAATTTTAAAACAGAAAATTTAAAAGCGAATAGAAGCGAATAATTTTTGTGCGCAATTAATGTGACCGATGGAACAACAAACCATTTATTGTGATTGGCAGAATAGGTACGATTTATCATGGAATCATTTCTAAAAAATCCGCTAAAATAATTGTTACCAATGCCAACTCCCGCATAAATATTAAAATTGAAATTATTCTTCTTTCCAAAACTTTTATAATAACCAATACTTAATTCTGCTCCTTTGCGCTTATAAGCAATATGGTAATTATCAATAGCATTTTTTTGAGTAAGGTCTTTGTCGTGTTCCCACTTACCAAATGCGTCTAACTTTATGGCAAATTTATTGGTCACGCCATAAGCCGTTTGAATATCTAACCCATTTGACCGTTGTTTTGTACCGGCACCAGCAAAATCTCCGTGACCAGTTTTAGCATAACTCACAGCTGCTTTAATATCATTCTTCTTATCTATTTGTATTAAATTGGTGCTATTGGGTGCTTGCAGATACCTTGGGGTTACAAGACAAGACGATAAGCAAAAAATAGAAATAGTTGATAGAAGTATTATTCGTTTCATTCTATAAAGCTACTTCCTCCGTCATTCAAACTTGTTGACAAAAGTCAAGAAATTAATATTTACTCCTTTTTTTTACCCAGCTTATTTCGAGTTCTACTCAATGTTTCTGGCGCAATATTTAAGAAGGAAGCAATATATTTTTGTGGAATATCTTTCAAATAATCGGCATAGTTATCTAGAAAAAAATTATACTTTTCTTTGGCGCCGTGCTTGCGAAGCATATAC
>JANMGS010000588.1:0-1728 GCA_031374745.1 Ferruginibacter sp.
AAGTACGGTTTAATTTTATGCCTACGATAAAGTTTACTAAAGACTTTTCATTGCCTATCAATTTTAATTTTGCAGCATTTCCTACCAATTTTGCTGGGCCATTTACAGGTATAAAAAAGCAAAACATCGGGCAGTTTCTTACCAACCCAATGAATAATTTTGGATTGAATCCTACTTACAAATGGGCAGAGTTTCAGTTGGGTACACAGTACCTGAAATATTCTGATTTGTCTACTGGGGATATTGGCATTTTTGGCGCTGGTTTTTCATTAAAGCCCGGTGATTATAGGATTAAATTTTTTGCTGGAAATTCTCAATCAGGTATAAATTATTCGTTGACACCACTGCCGGGTGTACAAGGAGCATACAAACGTTCGCATTATATGTTTAGCTTGGGCAAAGAAAAAGAAAACAATTATTTGGTTGCTTTTAATTTTGCAAAAGGAAAAGATATGATAGGTTCCGTAACAGCCCCCCCGTTGTCACCTATTAAGCCACAAGAGGGATTTACGATAAGCATGCAAGTAAACAAAGATTTTAAAAAAGGATGGTATATAAAATCTGAGGGGTCAAATGCTATTTTTACTTCCAACGAAAATGATACATTAAACCCAGCTATGAAGGGATTTAAGCCATTTATTGAGGCAAGAAGTTCTACTGTTTCTGACTATGCCGCACAACTTTCCTTTGGTAAAAAATCTACCGACTTCGATATTGGGCTTGGCGGAAAGTATATTGGTGCAGGCTTTCAGCTACCCGGCTATCCTTATATGCAACCCGATAGATTTGACTATACGGTAAACACCCGGTTCAATGCCTTTAAAAATACAACCAATGTGGTGGCAAGTATTGGCCAGCGTGTAAATAATTTGAGTAATACTACTACCAAGGCAACACAGCTTATTGCAAACATAAATTGGTTTACACAGTTCAATGATAAACTTAGTTTGAATGTAAATTTTAATAATTTCGGTTTTAATACAAATGGCAATACTTTGACGGGCATACCAAGTGTAAAAAATGTAAGCAACGATATTGGCATAAACCCAACGTATACTTGGAGTAACAAAACAATGAGCAATACAATTAGCTTTAGTTACAATTATAGCAGCTATAAAGAAACCTACATACCGTATCCAATTCTTGTACCCGTGACAGATCAAAACAATACGCACACAGCTTTGATTTCTTATATACCAGTATATTTCAATAAGAAAATTTCTCCCGATTTTAGTGCACTGTATTTTTATAACAAAGCATCTTTAATTAAAATCACGTTTGCAACATTAAGTGCCGGCCTTGCAATGCCTGTAGCAAAAGATAAAGTGAAACTAAGAGGGCAATTGCAATACACTTTAAGTACATTTAATAGTTTTACACCCGATAATAATTTGATAGCAAGTTGTAATATAGATGTGAAGTTGGATAAGAAACTTACGTGGACAAATTTCCTATCCACCAATTATTATAAATATGGAGATCAACTGGGCACAACGTTTACAGGAGCAAATTATTTAGAAAGCAACTTACGAACAGGTTTTCAATATAAGTTCCAGTAGGAACTCGCCTGTGGCGAGTTCTATGCATAATTCGCCACAGGCGAATTCCTACAACATTCGACATTACAAAATAAAAAATTATGAAACATAAAATATTAACAGCATCATTTCTACTTTTTGCAGCATTTGCAAATGCTCAATTAAATACAAATTTAATTATGGATAGTAG
>JANMGS010000608.1:0-2112 GCA_031374745.1 Ferruginibacter sp.
TTGAACGAAGCGCAAAGAAAGAAAGACTCTCCGACCGTAAAACTTGCGTTGGTAATAATTAAACCAGAGGATACTACTAAACTCAATAAATACAGGATTAACAAGATTTATGTAGTATCAGACTTTAGGGCAAATGATTTGGTGACAGATACGCTTAATCTTACACAAATTCAAACAAAGGACTTTACGCATCTATACCATAACTATCTTTTTAAAACATCTTTACTAGAGAGAAATTTAACGATACACAATGGCGATGTCTACAAACAAGATGAATATTATAAGACATTGAATAACCTAACCAAACTTAGGGTTTGGCAAAGTGTAGTTATTAGGATCATAGAAAATTTAGACTCTATCAATAAAATAGATCTTATTGTAGAATTGGTACCTGGTAAGAAATTATTGAATGTAAATGGATTGGAATTTAATTATTCCTCTGCTGGTAGCAATTCAAATGCAATAGCGGGGAGTTTATTTGGTATTTCATTAAATGCTTCCTTGGAAAACCGAAACTTTGCAAAAGAAGCTATAAAAATGAACCATAATATACGTTTTGGTATAGAGTTCAATAATACAAATAGAACTGCATCTAGTAATATCATTAACTCTAATGAAGCCAGTTATAGCAATAATATTACTATCCCTAAACTATTGTTTCCAAAGTGGCTAGTCTCAAAAAAATTAATCCCTTGGTTTTTAATTCCCAAAAAAGACAAGGAATCATTTAAAAGAGAAACAGCTGAAACATTTATTAACAGCAATTTTTCTTACAATAACAGACTAAATCTTTTTAACCTACAATCAATCGGTTTAAATTATGGATATATAGCCAGGGATAAACGAAACCGACAATTTAGTTTCAAACTGCTAAATGCAGATTATAGTTTTCTTTACAACCAGTCTGATAGTTTTACCAAAATATTAGATAACAATCCTTTTTTACGTTATTCATACAATACATCATTTGCCATTGGGATGGGAGCCAGTTACAGCAGTATTTACAGAAATCCAAAGCACCCAAAGAGTTTATCAAGAGAGCGATCTTTTAAATTAAATATAGAAGAATCGGGTTTAACCTGGGCATTACTTCCTCCTTTAAGTAACATTAGTGTATTGAGGCGTTTTACCAAATTAGATATAGAATACAAATACATTGCAAACTACAAAAAAAGAACATTGGCAATAAGGGGTTTTTTAGGTGTAGGAATACCGTTATTTAAAGACTCTGCCTTACCATTTTTTAAACAATTTTTTGGCGGCGGCAGCAATAGCATGCGAGGTTGGCCTTTGCGTGGCATAGGCAGGGGTAGCCAGAAACTCACACCGCTGGTAAACAATGTGAATACTTTTAATGATAGGACTGGCGATATGCAACTTGAAATAAATGCAGAATTCAGGCATGATATAGCCCGCATCCTTCCGAATTTGTTGACCTTGAAAGGTGCTGTATTTGCAGATATTGGGAATGTATGGAACACGCCTATTGGTGCCTTTAATGAAACACAATTCAAATTTAAAAACCTGCTTAAAGAAGTAGGCATGTCTGTAGGATATGGGTTTAGGTTTGATTTTACCTATTTGGTTCTTCGTACAGATTTTGGATTTCGCATCAAGCGACCAGAAACAAGTGATGTGAATAATGGCTGGAAATTACCCGACTTTGGGTTCAATGATATTTTTCAAAAAATTCTATCAAGGAATTTTAGACAATGGCGATATGAAAATTTCAATTTCTCTTTTGGGATAAACTATCCTTTTTAATTTATAAAGTGCTAATATATTTCATAAAAAGAGCCTCGCTACAAGCAAGGCTCTTTTAGTATTACCATAAATGTCTCGGCGGGGTTTTCACAATCACACTCTTTAGTCTTAAAAACCTATCCGTGAAACCCCGACGCATAATAGAACATCAAATTATTATAAAGTTATTCTATAAATTTTTAAATTGTTAATTGTTTTGGTTTCTACAAAATTAAGTTTCCCTCATGCGTCGGGGTTTCACTGCAAAATTTCTTTATAATTTATTGATTAACTTGGTGAAAACCCCGCCGATACAGCATTCTTTCAAGGAATTTTAGACAATGGCGGTACGAAAATTTCAATTTTTCT
>JANMGS010000644.1:0-1517 GCA_031374745.1 Ferruginibacter sp.
TTTTCAAAAACTTTTACCATACTTTTTGGGCGGCTTCGCACATAAAATGAGGGTTGTTTCAAAAGGGAAAACGCAAATTCGGTTTTAACTATTTCTTCGCTCAATTCGTTTTCTAATGGGAATATATGTTTTGTATTGACACCTAAAAGCACGCATTTTTTTTCTAGAGATAGTTTAATTTGTGCATTAAGATCTGGAGCAAGTGCAAGCAACAAATCATTGCTCTTATCGTTGCATAAAAAGGTAGCCGCCAATATTCTTTCTTCTATTGTTTTGTTTTTTAATGCATTCCCTATTCTATACAAATTATAACAAAGCGAAGAAATATATTTTCTATCTTTCGATCCAAATTTTTTATCTCCTGCAAAAAACTTTTTTAGATGATGTACCAAAGGTTCTCCTACTTTGGCTGTACCAATAATTTTTATTGCAGAAGTGATGTATGAATGATAGCGACTCACGTTTAAATATTTATGGTAAAATTATAGGGTAATGTTTATTTATCCGCTTTTGAAAGGAACGGGTTTTATAAAATTTTTATCATCCATACAGGGCATGAGGAGTGTCCTGTATCTCCCATCGGTTTATCTAAATAGGTGAAACCTACTTTTTTGTATAACTTCTGCGCCGCTTCCATATAAGGCATGGTTTCCAAATAACATTTTTCATACCCATACTCTTTTGCTGCTTGCAGACAAAGCTCCATCAACCTGCTACCTAAACCCAACCCACGAGCCTCTTGCAAGAAGTACATTTTTTGTAACTCACAAATATTTTCTGTTGTGTTTTCTAATTGAGCTATCCCGCATCCACCAATAACCTTAGCATCCTTTTCTACTACAAAATAAATGGCTTTTGGTTTATCGTATGTTTCAAACAAAGAAAAAAGGTAGGGGTCTGCGTAAGCAGTTCCTACTTTAGGTGCGCCCATTTCCATCAATACCTTTTGAACAATGGTTCCCATGGCTTGGTTGTCTCTTTTTTCTATTTTTCTAATTACCATTTTTAATAAAATTCTTTACAAAAAATATAGACTTCGCATTATTGTTGATAAAAAAATAAATGCAGAAGGGCTGCACTGCTTAGCCGAAAATACCTGTCTGCCGACAGGCAGGCTTTTGCGAGGAACGAGCAAAAGACCCGCCTGCCGGCTGGCAGGTTGTAGGCGGGCAGTGTACAAATGTAGATGATGGTATTGCTTGACAGCCCCAAACAAAAAAGAAAAAAGCTATTTCTATATAAATAAAATAGCTTTATTTTTATAATTCCAAGAGTGCTTCTACTGGGTATTTACCAAACAACAACAATGCTGGGTTTTCCAATAATTGTTTAACCAATACAAGGAATCCCACCGACTCTCTGCCATCAATAATCCGATGGTCGTAACTAAGGGCAACATACATCATAGGACGTATTACAACTTGTCCATTTACAGCCATGGGACGGTCTACAATATTGTGCATACCCAAAATGGCGCTTTGGGGAATATTTATAATGGGCGTACTCATCATCGAACC
>JANMGS010000685.1:0-4405 GCA_031374745.1 Ferruginibacter sp.
GGTACTTTAGGAACATGTAGTATTAGCAGATCGTTTACCGTTTTTGTAAATACCGTAACATTCAATCAAAGATTGGATACTACTATTTGCAGTGGAGCATCCTTTATCCCAAATATTGCAAGCAATGCAACTGGTTATACTTGGAGTCCTACTATTGGCGTAAGTAATAGCGGAATTGCCAACCCAACTTTATCTCCAGTTGTAACTACACCGTATGTAGTTACGGGTACTTTGGGCCTTTGTAGCGCTAGTAGAAATTTTACTGTATTTGTGAACCAGGGCGTTACTGTAAACGCAGGAAATGCTGTCAGTATATTAGCTGGTGAGTCAATACAATTACAAGCTTCGGGTACAGTAGGAACGTATTTATGGACTCCTTCTTTAGGTTTAAGTGCTACTAATGTTTTAAACCCCATTGCTTCTCCACCTACAACCACCACTTATACGCTAAGAATAACTACAGCGCAAGGTTGTACAAATACCAGTAATGTAGTAGTGCAAGTTATTCCTTATTGTGTAAATCCTTTAATAGCATTTACACCCAATGGAGATGGTATAAATGACAAATGGCTTATAAGCAATGGTAATTGCTTATTAACGGCACAGGTAAATGTTTACAATAGATACGGTAGCTTGGTGTATGAAAATTCAAATTATCAAAATGATTGGGACGGAACGTATAAAGGTAAGCCGTTGCCAGACGGTACTTACTATTATAAAATTGAATACATTTTACTTAATGGACGAAAAGTATATTCAAAAGGGGATGTTACGATACTAAGATAGTTGGACAGTGGAATTATAAAATTCATTGACGGCTATTTTTTATTGCTGTTTTAAGTTTGACTTCCACTTACCACTTCTTAGGTATAAAAAGGATAACAAAAATATGGATGTCCAATATACAAACTCATTGCTCCAAGCCATGGCAAGAGAAATGTAGTGTATTTTCATAAAGTAAAATGTATAAGTCATATATAACGAAATGGCTATTATTTCTATAGCAAGATTCATTTTTGTTTTACCAGTTCCTGTTACGCCATTTAACCAAATGTTTGCTATACTCATCAGTATCATACCAAGTGAAACCATTCTTATCACAGATATTCCTTCTCTAATAAAAGCATCGTCTTGCCCAAAAAGATTAAAGAATATTTCGGGGAAAATATTAAGGATTAGCACGGGTACACAACAAAATCCAACACTCCACAACATTATTTTTATAATGGCTGGAAAAACGTCTGCTTCCCTTTTTTGACCCATTAAATTACTAATCATCGTATTGGTAGTAGCTGCAAATGCCCACACAAACACACCAGCAATTCCAAATACATTGCGCATTACGTTGCTTATCGCTTTGGAATTTGTTTCGCCTCTTGCTTCTATCAATAAAAAAAAGATAAGCCAGGTAGTTACACTTATCACATATTGCCCAACCAATGGTAAGGAAACAGTTAATATTTTTCTACTAATTATTTTTTCATATTTAAATGATTGCAACAAATTGTATTTCTTTTTTAAACCCGAAATAATAATAACAGTAAATACACTAATCATACCAGCAAACTCAGCAAGAATAGATGCAACCGCGGCGCCATTAAATCCCATTTTAGGGAAACCTGCTTTTCCGAAAATTAATAAGTAATCGAAAATAATATTTACCAAGGCTTCGCAAATAAATCCAATCATTAAATATTTGCTATTAAGCGAAGCTATAAGAAATGCATTGCCCATTTGAAATAAAAATAGAAAGGGTAAACCTAATATTCTTATTCTAAGAAAACTCATTTCTTGCGGATAGGAAGAAGCATCTGCAACAGACTCCATAATATATGGAGCAATAAGCCAAGTAAATAAAATTCCAATAAATGAAAAAATAATGCCGATACGTATACCTTGGGTAAGAATTATCTTAAACTTTTCGTGGTTGCCACTGCCTGCATTATTAGAAAAAACAGATTGCATGGCATTATTGAGCCCGTGGCCTGCCACTGCAAATATTAAATAAAAAACCCCTGTAATACCAGCATTGCCCAGCGCTTCGCTTCCAACCCTTCCTAAGAAAATGCTATTAATGAGCATATTTAATTGAGGAATAAGGATGGAAAGTGTTATGGGCAGTGCAATAGAGAGGATTTGCTTGTTTGTAACGTCTACTTTTAATTTATTTATTGTTGCTCCGCTATCCATATGTAAGCAAAATTATCTTATTTTGCTTGCTAAAATCCACGTATTGAAAGTTGCTTTTAAAATACCACCCATTGTAGAAGATATTTCTTTACTTCATTTGCTGTTAGAAGTAGGTAACAATGAAGTGTCATTGCTTTTGTATTCTACAAATCCTTTTACATTGCAAGGTCATTTTATATTTACGCTAGAAGATAAGTTTTTTACAAAAGGGTATGAAAACGCAGTAAAAATGATACTAGCGCAGTATCATTTGCTGCCTACGCATTTTGCTTCCGTAAATATTATCTATAATTACAGAGAATCTGCTCTAATACCCAACGAATACTTTGTAGATACAACAAAAGAAAATGTATGCGAATTGATGTTTGGAAAAGATACTACCGCTTATACTTTTCAAGAAAATGTAAAGGATAGTGAAATGAAACTCATTTACAGGGTCCCGCAAAAAATGTTTGATTTATGGAATCAGCTTTATCCAAAAAATAAATTTTCGCACGCTACTTCTTCGCAATTATTGCAAAACAAATCAGCCAATATACTCCATTGTATTATTTACCAACATAACATAAAAATAATATTGTTTAAAGGCAACGAGCTACAAATCGTGCAATATTTCGATTATGAAACACCGTTGGATGTATGTTATCATTTATTAAATGTTTGTGAGCTATTTAATGTAACTATTAGCGATGTATTACTATCATTGAGTGGAATGATAGAGGAGAACTCTAATTTGTACAATGAAATGTATAAGTATTTTTTAAACATTACTTTTACACAATTATCCAATGAAGCAATTTGTGCCGATTCTATGAAAGAACAACCTCAACATTTTTACAGTAACCTTACAGCGCTAGCATTATGCGTATTATAAGCGGAACACACGGTGGAAGGCGCATACAACCACCTGCGAACATGCCACACACCAGGCCTACTACAGATATCGCAAAAGAGGGGCTCTTTAATATTTTACAGAATCAGCTAGATTTTGAAGACCTAGTAACATTGGATTTGTTTGGTGGCACTGGTTGTATTAGCTATGAACTAGCTAGTAGGGGAGTACAAGACCTTACCATAGTAGAGATGGACAGCAAAATGTATGACTTTATAAAAAAAACAGCATTAGATTTAAAGTTTGACAATTTTAAAGTTGTAAAAAGTGAAGTATTTGGATATATAAACTCTTGTACTAATCAATATGATTTTATTTTTGCAGGGCCTCCTTATGCACTTACAACCATCAATGATTTACCACTCAAAATTTTTGAAAAAAACCTATTAAAACCGGGCGGTATGTTCATATTAGAACATACACCACGAAACGATTTCAGACAATATGCCCATTATGTAAAAGAGCGAAATTATGGCACAACCATTTTTTCTAGCTTTGTAAACACAGAATAATTTAAAAATCCATTTTTATAAAATATAGTTACACAAGTGCTTTCCTATGACCAAAGAAGAAATTAGAATAAAATATAAATACCTTAGAAGAAAAATAAGTAAGGCAGATAAAGAAAGGCTTGAAGATTTGATGTTGATGCAATTTCAACGGTTGCCTATTAATATTAAACTTTGTTTAATGACTTATGCCCCCATAGAAGTGCAAAACGAATACAATCCTTATTTGGTAGAAGAATACTGTCTGCTAAAAAATGAAAATCTTGCGTTGGTATATCCCATCGTAGATTTTGCAACAGATACCTTGAAAAGTTATATTGTACCAGAAGGCACCGAATTTGAGCAAAATATTTATGGCATAGATGAACCTGTTGGAGGAATAAGGATATTCCCAGAGGATATTGATATGATGCTTGTACCTTTGTTGGCATTTGATACAATAGGAAACAGGGTTGGCTATGGCAAAGGTTATTACGATAAATTTATTAGTACCTGCAACCCAAGTATGATAAAAATTGGGTTTAGTTTTTTTGATCCCATAGAAATTGAGGATGCAAACTTTATGGATGAGAAGCTGGATTTTTGTATAACGCCAGAAAAAATATATGAATTTTAAAATTAGTACAATTGTTAAAAAGTTTTAGATATTTATTATTTCCGTTTTCACTTATATACGGTGGCGCTGTTGTATTGCGTAATTTTTTATTTGATAAAAAAATCTTTAGCTCTGCATCATTTAATTTTCCTATTATTTGTGTCGGTAACCTTGCTACTGGTGGTACAGGCAAAACGCCTATGACAGAATACCTGATTG
>JANMGS010000695.1:0-5224 GCA_031374745.1 Ferruginibacter sp.
ATTTATTTTCTCTCGGATGAAACTGATTTGCTCAGCTGATTTATTCTGCGAAAATCAGATTAAATCCGAGATCAACTTTTTTTATTTCTCTCAGATGAAACAGATTTGCTCAGATTTTTTGTTTTCTTCTGCGAAAATCAGATTAAATCTGAGAGCAATTTTTTTATCTCTAAGATAAAACGGACCTGCCGGCAGGCAGGTTTGAAGGATTTACACATATCCTTTCACTAAAATATAAATCCCTACATTTGCAGCGAATATGGTTTCCGGCTCTTGAGTCGGGATTAAAAGGGAATCACGTGTAAATCGTGAGCTATCCCCGTAGCTGTAGAATCGCCCATTGCAAAATGGAAAAATCTCGAACAATAAACCACTGTAGTAAAATACGGGAAGGTGTTCAAGATGCGGTAAGCCAGAAGACCTGCCAATGTTCATCATAATTTCGAAGCTTTCGGGTGAAAGGCTGTAGATGCTGTAATGTGCATTTGCATACCTGTATTCATACGTGAGCTGTTCATATTAAACAGCTATTGTTGAAAATATTTTTATCATACTTTTTCTTTCTCATTGCCATACCTGTAATATGCTTTGCGCAAACACATGATACGCTACAAACGGTAAAAGTAAAAACGGTAAAAGAAAAAGATATTGCAGCTACTACTACCCCTTTGCAACAATTAAATGCAGCGCAACTTTCTACCACAAACAGTATTTCTGTTGCTGATGCAATAAAACAATTTGCTGGCGTGCAAGTAAAAGATTATGGCGGCGTGGGCGGTTTAAAAACGGTTTCGGTTCGTAGCCTTGGTGCAAATCATACAGGCGTGTTATACGATGGCATTAGCATTGGCGATGCGCAGGGTGGACAAATAGACCTAGGTAAATTTTCGTTGGATAATATTGAACAAATACAATTAGCCAATAGCAATCCATCTGAATTATTACTACCAGCAAGGGCTTTTGCAACAGCATCTTTGCTTAGTTTAAAATCGTCCTCCAACATTCTCGCTAAAGATGAAAAACAAAGTATAAAAGTAAAGCTACAACAAGGTTCGTTTGGCTATTTCTCCCCTAGCGTTTTGTACAAAATTCTTATTGGTCAAAAGTTTCAAACAAGTGTAAGTAGCACCTACCAAAACGCTACAAGCCAATACCCATTTAGATCGTACGAAAATGCAGCTTTAGTAGAAAAAAGAAAAAACTCCGATATTAAAGCATACAGATTAGAATATGATGCAGCGTATGTTATAAATGACAGCAACAAAATAAAATTTAAAACTTTCTATTACAATTCTAAAAGAGGATTACCTGGCTCTATTATTTTATACAACAATACCAGCAACCAACGCTTGAATGATAAAAACTTTTTTGCGCAAGCTACTTGGCAAAATAAACTAAATACCAAAAATGAATTTTTATTAAGTACAAAAATATCTACTGATAAAAATTATTACCTGGATCCTAGCTATCCAAACAGTTTTGGTAAACTAGAAAATGAGTTTCACCAACAAGAAGTGTACTTTTCGGCAGCATATAAATACAATGTTGCAAAAAACTTTCAACTAAGCTATGCAAGTGATTATTTTAATAGTCAACTAAAGCGTACCGATATTTTTGCAGATAGTTTTGCTACTCCAAACCGAAATACTTTCCTAAACAATTTTGCCATACAAATAAAGAAAAATACGATTGAGTTTAATGGAAACGTATTACACACGATTATCAATGAAAAAGTACAAAATGGAAAGACCGGGCGAAATCTAAACCAACTTACCCCTGCACTTTCAACCATTTTTCAACCATTCAACAAAATTCAACTTTTTGTAAGGGCATTTTACAAGCGAATTTTTCGAGCTCCAACATTCAATGATTTGTATTATACCAATATTGGCAATGTAAATCTTAAGCCTGAAATTGCTGAGCAGTACAATATGGGCGTTGGCTTTTCTAAAAACAATATATCTTTTCTAGATAAAATTACCTTTACTACCGATGCCTATTTAAATAAAGTGAGTGATAAAATATTGGCCGTGCCTAGGCAAAACCTGTTTCAATGGAGCATGCAAAATATTGGCAGGGTAAACATAAAAGGCCTGGATGCCACACTGCACCTGCTTTTTCAAGAATGGAACAATATAAGGCTATCATCAAACATTTCATATACTTTTCAGCAAGCCATAGATGTTTCAGATGCCACATCTACTTTATACAAAACACAACTGCCATACACACCCATGCATACAGGTAGCTTGAACCTCAGTGCGCAATACAAAAAAGCTATTGTAAGTTACAACCTGTTGGCATCATCTTACCGCTACAGACAAGGCGATGCTATACCAGAAAATTTATTACAAGGTTGGAGCAGCCACGATTTGTCTGTTGCATATAACCTAAAAGACAATTATAAAATTATAGCAGAAGCCAATAATATTTTTAACACACAATATGAAATAATAAGGTATTATCCAATGCCTCGTTTCAATTATAGAATAACTTTTATAGCAAATTTCAAAAAATAAAAACAAATATGAAATCAATTAAATTTTTAAGCTCCATTATCATTACAGCAGTAGTTCTAAATGCTTGCAAAAAAACAGAAACCACCTCAGTAGCTCCTGCGCAGCTTACACCCGCCATAGGCGAATACATTTTAAGTGAAGGTGGCTTTGGTAGCAACAATACCAAATTATCTTTTTACAATAATACTACGAACACAGTAGTGGGGGATTTCTTTTTGCAACAAAACCCAAGTTTAACTGCTGGCTTAGGCGATACGGGTAATGATATGATTGTGTATGGTGGCAAGTTGTACATCATTATGAATGTATCTGGCAGGGTTACCGTTCTAAATGCTGCCAATGCAAGTTTTATAAAAAGCATAAGTTTTATTGACGCAGGTGTAAACAAAAGTCCACGCTATGCAGTAGGCGCTAGAGGTAAAGTTTATGTAACGGCTTACGATAATAAAGTAAGCGTAATAGATACTACCTCACTAACCATTGTAAATACGATTCCCGTGGGCCCAAATCCAGAAGGAATTGCAGCTTCTGCCAATTATTTGTATGTAGCAAATTCTGGTGGGTATAATCTAGTGCCAGATTCTACCGTATCGTTAATAGACTTAAACACCGAAACAGAAATTAAAAAAATAAAAGTAGGTGTAAATCCTAACAAAGTAGAAATAAACCAAGCAGGGAATGTATTTGTGAGCGCTTATGGTAATTTTGGAAGCATTCCACCATCTGTATCTGTTATAAACGGACAAACAAATGCCAATGGAATAAATCTTGGGCCCAATTTCCAATATTCGCATATTCGTATTTTTGGGGACATAGCTTACGTGTTTAATAACTATGGCGGCGCAGGCACAGCCAAGGTTTTTAATAGCGCTACCAATACCATTGTGCGTAATGAATTTATTACCGATGGCACTGTAATAACCACACCCTACGGCATCAATATTGATGAACTTAACGGTGATGTATATATTGCCGATGCAAAAAATTATGTGAGCGCAGGAAGTGTTACATGCTTTACAAGTGCAGGTGTAAAGAAATTTTCTTTTTCTGTAGCGCCGGGGGTAAATCCGAATAAGATTGTTTTTAGGAGGTAGTTTTAAAAATAAAATATTTTTGACGTCTCGGCGGGTACGTCTCGGCGGGGTTTTCACCAGCACATACTTTGTAGTATAAAAAACCTATCCGTGAAACCCTGCCGAGGCGGAAAAGCACTTGTAACAGCCTATGCTGCAAAAAAATTGGGAGGAGCTTGTATTTCTACTATTGTGATTTTAATTTATTGGGCATTGGGCACCTGTAATTAAATCTAAATAGAGAGCAAAAAAATCTATTTTATATTTATTGAAAAAAAACTAGTTTAACATTTCTAGCCTACTTTGTTTAATTGCTGGCCAACGCTGTGGAAAAAAAGCCGCCAAAATATTTTCTCTTGAAATCAAACTGCCATCTACGTTCCTTTCTTTCAAACATAATTTTACAGCTATCCTCAACAGCCAAATAAATAAACCAAATGGACAGTCTTTAATACTTTGCGGATTTTGCTGTGCTACCAAAAAAGTATTCATTAAAATATCTTCTGCCTTCAAAGTTGAGTTTACCAATTGGAGAATTGTGCCATACAATGGAGCCGAATAGATATCATACAATAAATACAATGCCTCGTCAGATTCCTTTACCAGCATGGCTTTTAACTGGTTATCTGTATATTTATTTGATGCTGTTATATTGTTACGCTGTGCCATAGAAGCATTTTTAATTGTATGAATAAATATTAGTTTATCATGCCTTTCAATGATTGGATAAAATTACCATTGCTCTAATCCTTATACAATAGAGAAAATCACTATATTTAGACGTCTTATACCAGCGGCACATCAAAATGGAACATTTACACAACAATAGTTTAGAAAGTTTGCGCAAAGGCGATGAACTCTACAGCAAGGTATTAGCACTTTCAGAAAATGCTTTTGTGAAAGATGAAATTGGTGATATGAGTAGCTTTATACAGGAAGCAGCATTTATTTTGCAAGGGGTAAAAGGTACTGATGCTGTTATTGGTATTTTTGATCACAACAGCTACTCTCCCGTATTAGAAGTGGGCAGTGAAGAATTTTGGGGAGATTTTCCTACAGTACCACTGGAAGAAAGAATGCATCAAATACTGAGTTTACTCGAAAAAGAATATGCAAGCTTTCCTGCCGAATCGGTTAGTTGGTTTGCAAAAGCATTGGAAGAAATACCATTAAGTCAAAAAACAAATTTTAAATTTTTTCATTGTGGTATTCGATATAGGCGGCTCGATGGAAAACCAATTTGCATATTTTCTAAAGGGTTGCCTATACATTACGACGCAGAGCGCAACTTTACTTTCACATTCAATTATGTTCAAAATGTTGCTCACCTATTAAAAAAAGATTTCTTATATTATTGGGTACGCATTACACATGGGCTGCACAATGAATATGTGCATACTTTCCAGTCAGAAAATAAGGAATATTCTAACCGAGATTTATTATCAGTTAGAGAAAAAGAAATTCTTTTACTCATTGCAGATGACCTCGACACCCGTGAAATTGCTACAAAACTTTTTATTAGCTCCAATACAGTGGGTAATCATCGAAGCAATATGATAGATCGTTTGGGTGCCAGAGATACAACTGCCTTGGTGCAATTGGCAAAAATGTCGGGAATGATTTAAATCCCTT
>JANMGS010000729.1:0-2350 GCA_031374745.1 Ferruginibacter sp.
TTGAACCAATTCCTTTGCATGTTTTGCAAAGCCATTTTTTTGAAATGACAAAAGTATTTTTAAATGAAGGATCTTTTGATTAAAGTTATATATAAAAAAAGCCTCTGAGAAGCAGAGGCTTTTTTTATATTACTTCAGTAATTATTCTGTCTCTACCTATTTATTCGTAACAGCACCTTCAAAAACTTCTTGTACAAAAATTTGTTCTAAAGCCTTATATCCATTGCCTTTTTCAAGAAAATGTACTTTCATATTTTCAATACTTATCGGACAGCCATCCGGAATATCGGCAATATTGCTATGTTTTATATCGTGCCCATCCAAAATAACTACAAGTCCGCTTCCAATTGCCTCCATGTCGTTTCCATTTGTAATGAGTACACCAGTATCTTCGCCTAAACCAATGCCTATGCAAGAAGGATTGCTGGCAACAGCCTGAGCCAATCTTCCAAAACGTCCACGTTTTTCAAAATGAGAGTCAAATATCACATCATCCATAAACCCAAGTCCAGTAGTTATTTTTACTTCACCCTTTAAATGTGCTTTCGTAGCATTCCCTTCATAAATCATGGTGTTACTCATTGCCATTGCACCAGCAGAGGTACCAGCTACTAAAAATTGCGCTTCTTTGTTGTACCTTTCTAGAACGATTTGTAAAAAAGTAGTGCCGCCAAAAGTACTCGTAAGACGTAATTGATTGCCCCCACTGAACATTATTGCATCGCAATTCCGTAAACGTTTAAGATAATCTTGATTTCCCGCATCAGAACGATTTCTTATGTGCATTACACCAACATCTTTACAACCAATTTTGCCAAAAGCATTTTGGTAATTATCACCAACTTCTATTGGAATCATACTAGCAGTAGTAACCACCTCAATTCGCTTATCGTGCCCACCAATTTCTTCTACAATTTTTCGCAAAATGGCTAGTTCAAAAAAGTTGAGGTTATTACGGTGTATTTGACCAGTCTCTAAATCTGTTCCTTTGTCTTCAGCACCGCCTATGGCAAGTAGTTTTCCTTTTGCAAATTGCATGCACGCTTATATTGTGGTTAATACAAAAATAATACAAACTCCCCTATATTATTTTATTGTTACCAACTATTTGTGGATATTAGCAAATATTTTTGACTAAGTAAGGTATTGTAATATTGTTTAATGTATATATCTTTTTCTTTTTCTTTTCCTAATTCCGAATATTTTAAGAAATAAAAAGCCAAATTGATTAATTTGCACCCATGCAACAATACCTTCATCTACTTTCAAATATTTTAGAAAATGGCGTGGACAAAGCTGACAGAACGGGCACCGGTACCAGAAGCATTTTTGGTTATCAAATGCGCTTCAATCTAGCGGAAGGATTCCCTTTGGTAACTACCAAAAAAGTACATTTAAAAAGTATTATTCATGAATTACTTTGGTTTTTGCAAGGAAATACAAACATACAATACCTTAAAGAAAACAATGTAAAAATTTGGGATGAATGGGCCGATGAAAATGGTAATCTAGGCCCAGTATATGGAAAACAATGGAGAAGTTGGGAAGGAGCAAACGGAATAGAATTTGATCAAATAAAGGATGTTATCTATCAACTTAAAAATAATCCCGATAGTAGGCGAATGATTGTTAGTGCCTGGAATGTAGCAGATTTGCCAAAAATGAAATTGATGCCTTGCCATTGCTTGTTTCAATTTTACACAAGCGCTGCAGGTGCCAATGGAAAAAGGAAATTGAGTTGCCAATTGTATCAGCGAAGTGCAGATGTTTTTCTGGGCGTACCTTTCAATATTGCTTCCTATGCATTACTTACTATGATGATAGCAAAAGTCTGCGATATGGAACTGGGCGATTTTGTACATACTTGTGGAGATGTACATTTATACAGCAATCATATAGAACAAGCCAAGTTACAATTAAGTAGAACGCCATTTGCACTTCCTCAAATGAAAATCAATTCAACCCCAAAAGATATTTTTGATTTTGTGTACGAAGATTTTCAATTAGAAAATTATACATGCCATGAAGCCATAAAAGCGCCTGTGGCGGTGTAGTTTTTTATGAGTACAGTTTGAAGCGTACCTTTAACCAAAAGTTTTACGAATACTAAATAAAATAATATTGGATACCAATTCAGATTTTAAAGAATTAGAGATTAAAAATTACATTGAGGGAGACTTAGATGAATGTACTATTTCATTAATAGTAGCGGCATCCACAAACAATGCAATAGGAAAAGCAAATGCCATGCTTTGGCACTTGCCCGAAGATTTTAAGTTTTTTAAAAACACCACATGGGGTATGCCTATAATTATGGGGCGAAAAACCTTTGAAGCCATTGGTAAAGCTT
>JANMGS010000735.1:0-2496 GCA_031374745.1 Ferruginibacter sp.
CAAAATATAAGACGCAGTCGTAGTTTTCTACTAGCAGGTATTGGTGCAGAATATCATGTAACAACCAATACAGAAGTATATGCCAATGCATCGCAAGCTTATCGTCCCATACAATTTGCAAATTTACAAGCACCACCCACCACCGATGTGGTAGATGAAGATTTGAAAGATGCAAAGGGTTACAATATAGATTTGGGCTATAGGGGAAAGTTAAAAAATTATTTACAGTTTGATGTAAGTAGTTTTTACTTACAATACAACAATCGGATAGGAACCATTACGCCAACTGGAACCACAGCAAGGCTTATCACAAATGTGGGAGCAAGCAGCAGTAAAGGTTTCGAAGGTTATGTAGAAGTTAATCCTATAAAGGCATTGGTAAAAAACAATAAAATTGATATGATTGTTTTTGGTTCTTATGGCTACACCAATGCAACATACAGTGGCAATCATAAAGATGCTGCTACAAAAGGAAAACGTGTAGAAAATGCACCACAAAATATTTTTAGAGGAGGCATTACATTAGGCTACAAAGAATTTTTATTTACTACCCAGATAAGCAGTGTAAGTGCCACTTACAGCGATGCCAACAATACAGAAACAGCAACGACCAATGCACAAAACGGTTTAATACCTTCTTATACAGTTACAGATATTACAGCCGCTTACAAATTGGTAAAAGGCATAAAGATAAAAGCAGGTATAAACAATGCTTTTGATAAAACCTATTTTGCCCGCCGTGCTGGTGGCTACCCTGGGCCTGGTGCATTGCCTGCAGATGGAAGAACTTTTTTTGTGAGTATAGGAGCAAAATTTTAATATAATATTTCGTGCGGTTAGCATTTTATCAATGTGGAGCAGTTGTCCGGTCTCCCTCCCTGTTCCGTACGTAGCCATGGGTATATGCTCCTTCGTCGCATACCCACGGCTACGCACATCGCTCGGTCCACCGCCGCTCTTGGGCGGTATATCTTTTCTCAGCTTTTATTGGTGGAGTAGATAAAATCATCCATCGTATTTATTATTTTCTAAGTGCAATTATAATAGCCTATAAATTTTAATTAGATTCAATTTTACTTTTATTATATATTTTCTGATACAACAAAAAAGATAAAATATCTGCACCCATTTTTAGTACAAGAAAAAGCAAGGATGGTTTCCAACCTAAAAAAGCGGGTAGTAAAATCATAAGGTGCATTGGTATGATACGCAAATAGGGTAAGAAAAACATTATGCCAATGTTTAGTTTAATCGTACTTTCTATTTGCTTTTGTCTTCTAAAATTAAGAATTGATTCTAAGAAAAAAGTTGCAATTCCAATGAGCAATACCATCGAATTTACCGCCCGAACATCAAGTTTAATAAGTAAAAAAATGGCATAGCCAATATGGAAAAAGCCATAGTGTATAAGAAAGAAAAAAGCTACACAACCTTTGTTGTCCGACGATACGGGTTTGTTGTTTAACTTAAAATTACTGTCATCATAATTTTTGATGGTCAATAAATCGATGAAGTTGAACAAGCCAATTGTTATACTTTGAAACCAGTATATCCATACTACAGTTACAAAGGCACCGGGGTTGTTTTCGTAATACCAAATACAGTAGATATTGCCAAATAGGAGAAAAAGAAATGAGGGGTTGGTAAATATTTTTTTAATCATTCTTTACATTTAAATCAACAATGTATATATTTTTTTTGATATAGAGGTTACATAAAAATATTGTTTTCAGATTTTGTAACCTTCCTTTACTACCAATGATTCCTCATTTTGTTTTATAGCGACATTTTTGTTCTTGCTATATTTTTATCTTTATAAAACTGTGTATACTATTGCAAAACTATCTTTTAAAGTGTCCTTGAAAAGTAGAAGGCAAGTAGTTTGGTTGCGAATGAATGTTCAACCCCATTCGGGGTTGAGTTAATGTATTATTTCTTTTCCATGGCTGGCACCATGGTTATGCAAATTTTACCTCTTTGTAGTAAGGCATAAAAATTGTTTGATTGCTGCTTACAGCAAACCCTGAAAGGGTTTAATTTTCATAACCATGGTAGAAATAATATTGCACAACAGCAATGTAGCATAGCGAAGCTACATTCGAGATGATGGAAATTTTACCAGTTCGTGGTAAGTCATAAAAAATGTCTGGTATCTGTGTACTACAAACCCTGAAAGGGTTTAACATCCATAACCATGGTTTCAAACCATGGTTGAGATAAGATTGTACAACACAACCCCAGCGGGGTTGAATGTGATTTCTTGAAATTTTTAAAGATGTGTAGTACTACAAAAAATACCTGCCTTAGCCAGCCAGAAGGTTGTAGCGAATAGTCCGTAACAAATGTTTCTTTTTTCTCCAATGTTGTAGCTCCTCTCTCCGTACACTGGCAGACTCTTCGGCGGATATACCCCAGAAGTATTATTCATTTTATTTTTTCACCAACTTCCACCTCAATCCAATATATAACTCCCTGCCTCTTGTAGGCCCCCATACA
>JANMGS010000754.1:0-4257 GCA_031374745.1 Ferruginibacter sp.
CACCGGTAGGGGAACCTGAACCTGTTTCACCGGCTGCTTTCTGAGCACCACACACAACGCCTAACCCGGCTAAGCCACCACCACCTGTGCTGAATACATGGCCAATATCATAATTAGCGGCGCCAATAACTGCATTACAATTGGTAACATTCTCATTGAGCAAAAGAAAAGGATCATTATTGGTATAAGGGTCAGTTGCAGCATTTGTATAAATGAGCAGGTTATTATTTGCCACCAATACCAGCCTTATGGAAGCTTCGGTTTCGTAAATACCGGTAACACGGTTTACTGCAGTTTGTATTGCAGCTAATGCAAGTGGTACTGTACCACCAAAAAAAGCTGCGTACTCACCTGTACAGGCCACTGCCAGCCGATACGAATAAAGTTGTGTGCCCCTGCATGACCCTGCTGCAACAATTGAAGCTGGGTTCGGGTTGTCTCTTGCGTTGTCTTTTACTCCACACACAAAATCGCCGCTGCGGTTAACATCCCGGGCATAATAGCTCATATAATTATTTATGTCGGGCCTTGCATAGGAGTCAATAAAAATTCTCCCGGTTACTGCAGATAATATTTGAGCGCTGAACCCGAAATATGGATTATAATCAAACCTTATTGTAGCATAACGATCAGTAATACCCTGCCCCCCAAAGGTTCTCATTTCAGGAAACTTTGCTGCAAGGCCCGGTTCAACGATGCTGCTTTCCCACACATGAAACTTAGCCATAGAACCATCCGGCATAGGCAATTCCATAATTGGCGCAGCATTGCGGTTGTTTACATTTTTTTCTGATGGTAGTGACCATAAGAAAGATTTGAGCTGGTTCAAGTCAGCTTTTACCGTGTTGTATTTTGTTGGAATGATTACCCTCTTGCCTGTTAGGGAAACGGCAGATTCGCTAACAGACTCAAAAAATGAATTTTGTGCAGTTAGTGAAAATGAGGTTGACAATAAAAATAAAAACAACCAGGTGTTCTTATAAAAGCTTTTTGCTCTCATAAATAAGGATTTAAGGTTAATTAAATAAATCAGTTAATCGTGTACGTGCTTATTGGATAGGCACCCGATTGAAAAGACGCAATAGATAAATCTCCTAGAACCAAGTTGTTTTGGCAATTAGAAATATTGCTCATAAGCAAAAAACAAAAAGCCGTAGCTAAGGGTAAAAATATCTTTCTCATAATTCATCCATTTTGGTAGTTATGCCATTAAATTGAATTGGGTTCAACAGAAAGAATAAATGGATTAATTGGGGGGGGGCTTTGGAAGGATAGGGCGTAAGATAAAACAAATTATTATTATATAGCAAAAAAAAGATTATTTTTTTTATATAAAAACAAACAATTTCATACCCCGTGCAAAACCTTCTGGTTTGTAAAAAATATTAGCAATAAAACTTTGTTTTTTGAATAAAATCCTTGCTTCTTTTTTCTTTAATGCTGCAATGGTTAGCGCCATTTTCATTCGCTTTTCAAGGACAACAGCTATTCTTTATTTTAGATAAGGAATAAAATTTTAGGGCTTTACCCTTATGCAAAAACGCATGATCCTCTTATGACAGGATTTCTAACTTTCAAAAAACAAATGTATATGCATACAATGTTTTTTTTCATTTAGAAAAAAGTACTTATCGAATGTGTATTATGGATGATTGCGCAAATGTTAGAAAAAATACAGCCTAAAAAGGCTACTTTTTCAACTTTTACAAAAACAAAGAACGCTACAATCAAATTGACTATTTTTTCACTTTTTTACTCAAAATAAAATCCATTAAAAAGAGGATGCCTCTTTTTTGTTGTTAGACATCCACTTTTCATTAAAACAATGCCCTCAATGAAGCTCTTCCAAGATGAATGGTAGAAGTAGTTGCAGGCTTTCTACCATCATATTGTATGCTTATTTCTACATTTTTACCGACACGTTTTGTAAATTCTACATTCCATAAATAATTTTTACCCGGCTGCAAGCCATCTAATAAAAGATACCCCACGGTGGTATTTTTGGAACCATCGTAACCAATAAAATCTATTTTATTATAAGTCAATTTAACATTGATACTGCTGCCCGATAATATGTTGTATTTCAATTCTGTAATAAATGCATTGTTTACTGCTTTTTCCAAAGAGTCTATTCGGTTTTGTTTTATGGTATAAGCATAGCTTATCGTAGCCCTTAAGTTGGATTTGTACACATAGGTTACACTCGGTTCTACCATATTCTGCAGTACATTAAAATTCCTATTATCAAATTTGACAGCCTGTGTAGCCAATATATTTTTCTGCTGTTTGAAAACCAAGTTTGATACGATATTTCTTTTTATACTTGCCCGCATACGCACCAGCATGGTGCGCAAATCTCTGCTCTCAAACCCGTATGATAAAATTGCTTTGGACGATGCTTTGCTGTGCGTAAATTCTAAACCAAATTTGGCACTTGTTCTATTATAAAAATAGGTATTGGAGAAGAAAGAATTTAACGTAATTAAAGTTGTATCCACTAAATTTTTACCAAAAGGGTTAAATAAAAAATCATTTTTAGAAAGATTCTTTTTACTTATTTGCATGGCAGAATTTGTGCTGCTTCGCAATAATATTTTCCTAAATCCATTTTTCTTTTGTGGATTCATTATCAATTTGGGATCTAGATCGATGCTGTAATTGAACTGCAAATAATTTGCTTTTACATATTGATTGCTAGGTGTAAAAATACGGATATACTTTTTTTGATCTTGATATACTGCTTCTTCAAACTCGTTTAACTCAGGAATGCCATTACTGTTATAATCTACCCAGTTGTAAAATCCTTGTCCAGCTGGCACTTCTATGTAGGCATATTCCCTTTTTTGCTCCTGCCCACTTCCAAGTTCGTACAACAAATTCCCGTTCAAAAAGCCTTTAAATTCATTTACAAAATATTCTGCCCTTCCCAAAATGCTTCTATCTTCTTTTTGTCTGCTCAAACTGCTGTCTATTATTTTTAGCTTTCGAAAAGTACTTGTAAACCTGAATTTATGATGTTCGCTGCTCATTAGCTCTACAAAAAAATTAATATTATCGCTTTTGTTGGCTTTTTGTAATGCTGTTTTTTGAGGTAGCAAGTCATTTCTAACCATGTAAGAAGCTCCCCATTTATTTAGCTTTGCCTGATCTGATTTGACATAATATTCAAACACATTAAAGCCAAAACTGGATAGGTTTAAAGTATCTGGAATTTTATCTGTCAGTTTATTAAATTCTCCTAAATATTTAAACCCAGCTTGTACTGCATTCCACTTCTTAAATGATTTATTGATATCAAACAAGGGTCTAAAGAAATTACCTTTTTGTAGCGTTGCGTTAAAATTTGTAAAACCAATGTTTGTGTTTATACTAATGTCCTTAATCAGGCTTTGGTTAGAAATCCTTTGTCTTATACCATTGTATCCATCGGCCCGATGGTAATTTGTAATTTCGTATTGGGTATTATTTTGTGGATTAGAATAAATTTTTGCAGTTAAGTTCGTAAGCTGTTCAGTAGCTGGTTTCTGGTCAAAAGGTAAGCTCCAATCACGCAAAAATTCAACATTGCGTAAACGTTCTATAGACTTAAATCGTGCATCTACATATTCATACCCAACCTGTGTTTGTAATTTGAGTGCTTTGTTTAAAATTTTTATTTTCTTATCATCGGCTTGCAGCAGAAATTTTGCAGCCAATCCCGTGTTATCCTTTTTATCTTTGGTAGAAAAAAGATTTACATTATAATTGCTCATTGCAATTTCGGTTCTCAATTTGGTAGTAGGATTTATTACATAATCTGCAGCAGCAGTAAAAACTTGCAATTTTTTTGGCGTTACCAATAAAGTAACTGGCTCCCAATCTCCTTGCTTAATACCAGCCACCGGTGCTATCCATTGAAAAGCTTTGCCGTTACTGGCATTGAGTAATTGTGTATAATTTCCTTTACCAGGCCCCAAATAACTAAACTTAAGAGAGTATAGAATATCCGATGGATTGTTAGACAATACATAAACAGCCGGGTATGTAATGCTGTTTACCAACGAATCTATTTTTTTGTATAAAATGTTACCAACAGCAATGGTATCCCGCATTTGGCTGTTGTAATAGGCATTGGCGATGCTATCTCCAATATCAGCTAAAAATTGTTTTTCTGGAGTGTCTAATACCTGGTCTATCGCCGAGTTTTTTGAATCACTATTGGAAAAAGCGCCCAAAGAAATTTGCAGCTTTTTACCAAGTTTGATGTCGTCATTTAAA
>JANMGS010000769.1:0-1552 GCA_031374745.1 Ferruginibacter sp.
TTTTATTTCAATTGATTGGGGCTTCAGCAGCTATGTTATTATTGAAATATTTTTTTCAAAATTATTTATAGCACCCTACGGTAAATTATATTGTAACAGAGCCAGGTAAACCGGGAATTGCTGTTGCCGCTATTGCAGAGTTTTTAATGTCGTTCATAATATTTTTAATGGTGATGATTATTAGCAACAGCAGGTTTATGAAATACACTGGTTATTTCGCTGGCCTATTGGTGTTTATTTTCATTTCATTTGAAGCACCGTTATCGGGCATGAGTATCAACCCGGCAAGGAGCTTTGGCTCTGCCATTGCTGCAGGCAGTTGGGGTTCTTTTTGGTTGTATGATATTTCACCAATAGCTGGTATGCAGCTTGCCGCTTTTTTATTCCGGAATTTTTATTTCAGCATATTTGGCCAGTGTAAAACAATGAAGTGCTTTATGAGCGGAGAGCAATTCAGCAACGAAGTATATCATGTATATAGCTGGTCGGAGAAAAATGAAAATGGTGATACAATAAAAGCGTATTCATTTAAAAAGGAAAGCATAACATCAAAGACTGTTTCCATCCAACACTAAAATCATAAAATGAAGAATATTTTAATTACTGGCGCATCAGGGAATTTGGGTAAGTCAATTTTAGCAGCTTTTGAAAAAGCAGGAGATTATCACATCAACATTACCAGCCGGGATGAGGTGCATGGCTCAAGTCATTTAAAAGCATTTTATGTAGATTTAATGGACGAAGTTTCTTCTGCCTCTTTGGTAGAAGAAATTATAGATGAGCAGGAGCATATTGATGCTGTAATATTTTTAACCGGGGGATATATGGCCGGGGATATTATACAAAACAGGACGGCAGACATTCAAAAAATGATTGCTGTAAATGTAGCAACAGCCCACAATATTGCCAAGCCACTTATTCAGATAAACCGGAAAAGGCAACAAAAAATTAGTTTCATTTTTATTGGAGCTAAAGCTGCAATGCAGGCCTCCTCTGCCATTGCAAATGTTGCTTATGCCTTATCAAAAAAAATGCTGTATCATTATGCTGAATTTATTAACGAAAGCGAGCATCAATATGGTACTGCTGCATACATAATTTTCCCAGGTGCTTTAAATACACAATTTAACAGGGATGCAATGCCGGATGCAGATTTTACAAAATGGACTAATCCGGATGATATTGCTTTGTGTATTAAAAATATAATCGAAGACGAACAAAATGAAAAAGTAATTAGCTTATGATAGTAGTTTATTTGGTTTATGCATATTTTATTGCAGGCATCATTATAGCTGCCTGGTTTAGTTTTTATAAAATTACTAAAATTGATGCGGCTGCAATAGGAGCATCACTTTGGTTTAAATTGATTATTTTACCTGCAGGTATATTACTTTGGCCAATTGTTTTATACAAGCTAAAAGCTAAAATGTAAGATGAATAATCAACTTAGAAAACGCCATTTTAGATCATGGATACTACTTTCTGTAGCATTAATTTTTTTATTGCTGCTAGCTGTGTTATTACAGCCTTAACATTTTAACCAACTGACTTT
>JANMGS010000837.1:0-2321 GCA_031374745.1 Ferruginibacter sp.
TTCCAATACCTGATTGGCTTTCTTTTTAGCATGAAAACGATAATAAATGCCGGCCACTAATAATAAAAGGAGTGCAGCAAGGCCAATGATGAAGTTGCGGGTAAGGCTGGCAATTTTATTTTGCCCTTCTAATTGGGCAATTGATATTTCATTATCATTAATTAGCTGCTCTGTTTCAATACTGATAGTCCTGAATTTTGACTGGTCGGCCAGTATGCTATCCTGCAGGCTGATGAATGATTTGTAGGTTTCTTTGGCTTTTACATCATCACCTGTTTTTTCATACAGTTCTGCCAATAGTTTATAATCCCGCAATACATTTGGGCGAATAGTTCTTACCCGGTCTACATCTTTTAACAACAGGGCAATTGCCTCCTGAGGCCTGTTTTGTTGAATTCTAAGCAATGCTATGTAATAATCAGGTTCTAGATTTCCTGCACCGGGGCTAACACTAATTTGATTTTGATTGACCAATTGCCAACATTGCCGAAGCAGCGAATCTGCTACACCCAACTCCCCCTTTTTAATATTGTATAAAGAACGTATTTGTAACAAATATGCTTTAACGGGGGTATTAGACGAATAAAGTTCTGCCATTTTTAAATAATAATCCACACTGTCTAATTGGTTGGCGAAAATTTTAGCATTTGCCATATGCCTGGCTGTGAAAAGACTGAAATCTCCCTGCCTGTTTTTACCAATTTCATTGTAATAACGTAAAGCTACCTCCAAGGATATTTCTCCTGCTTTAATCGCCTTTTCATAATCACCCATTTGTAAATAGAAATCGCACAATAGCCCTGAATTATTTATCCAGATTGCTTTTGTGTTTCTGGGATCCATTCCAAAAAAACGTTCACCAATTAAACTACTATCAATATAGCTGATAGATTTTTTAATATTATAAATAGCCGGTTCATACAAACCGATGTTTCGGTAAAATCCGGATAATACATAATAGCAGGTGCTTATTCCACTACTATCATTATTTTTTTTGTAGCTGTTAAGTTTTTCAGCAAAAAAAGCTAAGCCTTCGGAAAGTTTGGATGAACTGCGGTAAGGCAGCCGTAGCTCAACTAAAAAACCTATACGCAGTATTTCAGCATGGGGTGTTTTACTGGTTTCTAATTTTTCTAGGTTAAGCTTACTATAATCAATGGCTTTTATTTTATCAGATGTAGATAAGCTTGTACGGATATTAGTTTTTAGAACATAGGATAGGTCTTCGTCAGTTCCGTTTTTAAATATTTCAGCTGCTTTTTCAATCTGGGTTATATGAGCATCGGTTAAAACGGCAGTGTTAATTAACTTTCTTGCTAAATTGAACATCGCTGTATCCAATCCTTTTGCTGTTTTGCTTTTGCTGATTAGGGAGATGATGGAGTCAACACGGGATTGTTGGCTATACAACTTGTTGCAGATAAAAAAAGCAACTGCTAACATCACAATTCTTAAGTACATTTTCATTTGTATCATAATCAAATTTAAATAGGTAATTGAATAGTAAAAGTTGAACCTTCTCCTTCATTCGTTTCTACTTTTAATTCTCCGCCATGTGCTTTTACAATATCATAACTCAAACTCAATCCCAACCCAGTTCCCTGCCCGGTGGGTTTGGTAGTAAAAAAGGGTTGAAATATTTTATCTAATATTTTTTGTGGGATGCCGTTGCCGTTATCTTTTACTGAGATGAAAACTTTGTTGTCTTGTTTCTTTGTGCTGACGGAGACAGTAGGTTCGTAGTTTTCAATTCCCGATTTCTGTTTTTCATTAACCACATAAAAAGCATTCGTAATTAAATTCAAAATAACCCTACCAATATCTTGAGGAATGATATTTACTTTTTCAATAGCAGCATCAAACTCCGTTTTCATGGTAGCATTGAAGGTTTTGTCTTTTGCCCGCAAGCCATGATAGGAGAGACGCAGGTATTCATCACACAAAGCATTTATGTCAGTTGGTTCTTTTGCAGCATTACTGCTGCGGCTGTGCTGTAGCATTCCTTTTACAATAGCATCTGCACGTTTACCGTGGAAAATTATCTTTTCTTCATTGTCCGTAACATCTTTTGCCAGCGCCTTTACTTCCTCATAATTGCCTTTTACAATTTCCTCATTCATCTCTGTTAGCAATTCTTTATTTACGCCCGACGGCGTAAAACCCTAATACCTACTCAAAACAGTATTAAAACGAGAAAATTTATTTCTCCTTAAAAGCATGAAGGGTTTATGGGAATGAAAAAACAAAAATACGGGAAATTTATTAAACGCAAAACCGGTTTTAACATTTAAATTCAATAAAGCCAGAACCCGGCAAATTTG
>JANMGS010000838.1:0-1926 GCA_031374745.1 Ferruginibacter sp.
ACCAGAAATATTGGAAAGTAACGTAAAGGCGTTGCAAAGTGGTTATAATTTTGGGGATACCACCGAAACTTTTTCGGCACGTTACACCGTGCAAAAAGCCATTATGGAGTCTGGTACTTATCGTTCTATGATGGGCAACCAAGCACTTTCTTATGGTGTAATTGGATAGGATCCCAAAAATATAGGCAACCCACTTTTTTGTGAAGCTGCAATTAAACCATAAGATAGTGCTTGGTTGCCCATCATAGAACGATAAGTACCGGACTCCATAATGGCTTTTTGTACGGTATAACGTGCCGAAAACGTTTCGGTGGTATCACCAAAATTATAACCACTTTGCAAAGCCTTTACGTTACTTTCCAAAATTTCTGGTTTTTTACCAAACTTCTCTGTAAGAAAATTAATGGTATTTTCCATGTTTCTATTGTACATCCAATATAAAAAGCCCAATACAAACATATTTTTTGCACGGTCTTTTTCTTTGGTGCCCATGGTAATGTCTTTCAAAGCCTCACGGGTCATTTTGGTTACATCCATTTGTATAACCTCATATCCATCAAGGCTATGATCTTCTAATGGATTTACCCCTTCTGGATAATTTGCTAGTCGTAGGTTTTTCATATCAAAACCATCGGTATTAGCAATAATTTTACCTCCCTTTTTCAAGCCCTTTAAATTTACTTTTAGGGCAGCGGCATTCATGGCAACCAGTACATCACAATCATCGCCAGGTGTAAAAATCCGATCGCTGCTAAATCGTAGTTGATAACCACTCACGCCAGGCAAAGTGCCTATTGGGGCACGAATTTCTGCAGGGAAATCCGGAAAAGTTGCCAAGTCTAAACCTAGCATGGCACTGTTGTTTGTAAATTGTGTACCTGTGAGCTGCATTCCATCGCCGCTATCGCCAGCAAATTTTATTACTACTTCCTGTAAAATTTCTTGTGTATCTGCCATCGCTAAAAAGTTGGAGTTTTATATGTTACAAATGTAGTGTAAATTGTAATTCCTACATATCTCTTCAATACAAGAAAGTAGGAATTCTAAAAAATTTAAGGTTTCTACATTTATTACAGGATATAAGGAAAGCTTTGGGCAAAAATCAAATCCCCTTTACCTACATTTGTCTAAACTTTTTTTGATGCAGGAAATTCAAGATTTTTTACACCCCATTTCGCTCAATATAATAAACGAAGATGAGGGTTATGTAGACGGACAATTAGGCAAACATGTATTAACACAACAAGAGGAAGCATTTGATATAGCACAGGCAGATATTTTGATAGTTGGTGTAAACGAAACCCGTGGCAATGGCAATTTCGAAAAAGGAAACAATGCGGCAGATATCATTAGAAAGCAATTGTACAGATTGCATTACTGGCACACAGATATTAAAATTGCAGATGTAGGAAATATTAAGACAGGCGCTTCTTTAAACGATAGTTATGCAGCAATAAGAACGGTGCTGGAAGAATTGTATCGTACCAATAAGACAATAGTTATTATTGGTGGTTCACATGATATAACCTTAGCGCAATATAATGCCTACAATGGTTTAAATAAAATAGTAGAGGCATCTTGTATTGATGCTTACATAAACCTTAGTGGTGAAAGTAGCGTGCCTGCCGAAAACTTTTTAATGGAAATGTTTACTGGAGTACCCAATATTTTAAAACATTATAACCATATTGGTTTTCAAAGCTATTTTGTGCACCCTCGTATGCTGCAAACAATAGATAAACTTCGTTTTGATTGTTATCGCTTGGGCAATGTATTGGATAATATTATTGAAATGGAGCCTGTATTACGCAATAGCAATATGCTTAGCTTCGATATTAGTGCTATCAAATACAGCGATGCACCCGTAAATAAAAATTGCCCTAATGGCTTTACTGGAGTAGAAGCTTGTACACTTATGCAATTTGC
>JANMGS010000856.1:0-9306 GCA_031374745.1 Ferruginibacter sp.
CAAATTTGAAAGCGTTGCAGGAAAAGTAAATTGCTGTTTATTTTAATTATTTCATTTTTTAATGCTAACGCTACACGGAGTTAGCATTTTTGTAATTAAAACATTTACATAGCTATCCGCTATTAAGTGCAAGGAATATAAAATTGTAGAAAATTAAATATAAACTCTATAAAATTCATTCTTCATTTAAAGAATTTACCTCTATAAATTTAATCCTACTATCTGTACTCTAGTTGTGTAATGGCTAAAAGATCATATTCAAAAAAGTTTTCTGTGAATCAGTGGCAATATTTTTGCCACAGATTCACAGAAAGAAACAGAAATATCATTTTAATCTACGCTTTAAAAATCATACATTGTGTATTTCATACATAAATTTCCTTTGCACCCAATACCGGATAGTCATTAACATTTAAGCATATGATTGAACAAATATGTACAAACGAACTCATAGCACAGCAATGGTTTGAAGCTTTCAATGAACATAACCTAGAAAAATTGCTAGATTTATATGATAACGATGCAAAACATTATAGCCCTAAATTAAAAATACGGCAACAAGAAACGCAAGGATGGATAGTGGGCAAAGATGCATTGAGGGCTTGGTGGCAAGATGCTTTTGAACAATTGCCTACACTACATTACCAGCTAAACAAACTTACGGCGAACAAAGAGCGGGTTTTTATGGAGTATACAAGGCAAGTAGATGGAGAGGAAGATATGTTGGTAGCGGAAGTGTTGGAAATAGCTGAAAGAATTGTAGTTTCCAGAGTCTACCATGGGTAAAAACATTCAAATTAAGCTATTAATGAAGAGAATAAAATGCTTTTGTGTAAAAATTTGGTATAAAATGATGCATGAATCAACCATTTTTAAGCAAAGAATGGCTACTTTTATAATATGAACAGTTATGAAACCCCGCCTATGAAAGTTGCAATATTAGATATGTATGAAGGAGTAGAAAACCAAGGGATGCGCTGCTTAAGAGAAATTTTAAATCAATTTGCTGAATACAATGGCTTAGCACTAATACGAGATGAGTTTGATGTACGTCGCAAAAATGAACTTCCAGACCTTTCTTATGATATTTATATTTGCAGCGGTGGACCAGGTTCTCCGCTCGATAGCGTAGGCTCCGAATGGGAAAACGCTTTTTTTGATTGGATAAAAGACACAGAACGCTATAACAGGAATGAATCTAATGTCGTAAAAAAAGCGGTATTTTTTGTTTGTCATTCTTTTCAACTTGCTTGCAGGTATTTTGATATTGCACTGGTAAGCAAACGTAAAAGCACTGCATTTGGTGTTTTCCCCATACATTATCTTGCCGATGCCAATACAGAGCCTATTTTCGATGGATTGACAGATCCTTTTTATGCGGTGGACAGCAGAGATTACCAAGTTACACAACCGAAGCACAATAAACTCAAGGAAATTGGAGGTAAAATTCTTGCCATAGAAAAAGCCAGACCACACGTACCGCTCGAAAGAGCCATCATGTCTATCCGTTTCAATGAAAACATGATTGGTACACAATTTCACCCAGAGGCAGATGCTACCGGTATGAGCATGTACTTGCAAAGGCCCGAGCGTAAAAAGATAGTGGTAGAAAATCACGGCTTAGAAAAATGGCAAAGTATGATTGATCATTTGGAGGATCCCGATAAAATTTTACATACGTACGAACATATTTTACCAAATTTCTTAAATGATGCGGTGAAGAAAATGGATATGGTGGAAGTGTAAATGGATGTAAGATTGAAGATGTAAGATTGAAGATTGAAGATTTTCACAAACTTTGAACTGTCTATAGACTTTCAGTTTCCCTATGTGCGAAATAAAATAAAGCCTACTACTTATTAACTAACTATTATGCAAAAAGATTTAAGAGAAATTTTTAATAAAAATTTTACGGAAGAAAAGTATCTAGCTTACATGGCAGATGTAGAAGCCGTGAGCCCGGGTGCGTTGGATTTTAGAAATGCAGAAACGCCTTTGTTTATACCAAAGGATTTTACAAAAAAAATGTTGGATGCTTGTGAAGATATCATTGACGTGATTGTAGCTCCCAATTTTAAAGAACTTACCGAGCGTAGTATTCCAGCAGATGTGCGGGTACCGGGCGATGAAAAACATGCTCAAATGGTTGTGTTTGATTTTGGTATTTGCGAAGATGGCAAAGGCGGATTTGAGCCTCAACTGATAGAAATGCAAGGGTTTCCTACGTTGTACGCATTTCAAGCGTATCACAGTGAATTAACTGCAAAATATGCTGACCTGCCTCCCACTCATTCCTCTTATTTAAATGGGTACAACAAAGAATCTTACATTCAATTACTAAAGGAAATCATTATTGGCACACACAATGTAGAAGACGTAATCTTACTAGAAATTTTCCCGGAAAAACAAAAAACAAGAATCGATTTTCATGCCACCGAAAAATTGTTAGGTGTAAAATCGGTTTGCCTTACCAAATTGAAAGCAGATGGCAAACAACTGTATTACGAAAAAGAAAATGGCAAAAAACAACTGGTAAAAAGAATCTACAACCGATTAATTTTTGATGATTTACAACAACAAGAAGGGCTAGATGGAATAATTGATCTTACAAAAGAATATGAGGTAGAATGGGTACCACATCCCAATTGGTTTTATAGGATCAGTAAATTTACTTTACCGTTTATTGATAACCCCTATGTTCCCGAAACATTTTTTCTGAATGAAGTTACGCAACCCGTAAACTTAGCTGAATATGTTTTAAAACCACTGTTTTCCTTTGCGGGAATGGGCGTTGTAATTGATGTTACCCAAAATGATATTGATAAGATAACAGACCCCGAGAATTGGATATTGCAACGCAAAGTAAATTACGCTCCAATAATAGAAACGATGGATGAACCGGCAAAAGCGGAAATACGCTTATTTTATTTTTGGAAAGATGAATGGGCTAGACCAATTGCCGTACACAACCTTGCTCGATTAAGCAAAGGCAAAATGATAGGAACCAGGTACAACAAAGACAAAACGTGGGTGGGTGGTACGATTGCTTTTTTTGAACAATAGGCAAATGGGGAAATGTGCAAATGTGCAAATATGCAAATGTGTAAATTTGCAAAAATGGCAATTCAATTGACCTTTTAAACCTTTTAAACTTTTTAAACCTATATATTTTTTCTTACTTTACATACAAACAATGACAAAAGGCCCAGGAAGATTTGAATTTTACCTTATACAATTAGACAAACTATTATTAGAAGCATCCAGAACGGATAATCCTGCTCTATTTTTATACCAAAACGATTGTCGTACCAAAGTATTTATGCTAGAGGGATTGGCAAAGCTATATGCGGGTATGCACAACGAAAAGAAATTCTTAAAAATAAAAGCAGATTTAAAATCTATTGAAGATACACTAGGCAGTATAGATTATTACGATTCGTTTGCAAAAGAGTTTTTATTGGATGCTGAAATGCCTACAACCATTAGAATTTTTATGGAGGAAAAAAGAGCAGAGAAATTTGGATTGCTGCATGCATTACTGCTTAAAAGAAAATGGATAAACCACAGTCCCTCTAGAACGACTAAAATACGAAAAAGGCTCAGTAAATTAGATTGGCAGTCACCCGAAAAAGAAATTGTACAGATAAAAAATTTCTACAACAATTCCATTAGTGCGATAGATAATTTTTATAAAGAAACAGGCGAAAATTTCACCGATGTCGAATTGCAAGTACACGAACTGAGGCGTAAACTTCGTTGGCTTAGCATATACCCACAAGCCTTGCAAGGTGCTATTCAGTATATCGAAAAAGGCGTAAAAGACGATTCAAATGTAAAATACCTCACGCCAGAAATTATAAACTCAGCTTACAATGTTTTTCCTTTGGCTGGCAACAATAAAATTGTACTACAACTCGAAAAAAATTATTTCTTAGCACTTAGCTATACAATAGCCGCATTGGGAAAATTAAAAGATACAGGGCTAAAATTATTGGCTACCGCAGAAGCCGTAAAAGCTACACAATTTGTATCGGATGAAATAGCCATGCAACGAGCTTGCGAACTCAACAAAATGAATACAGATGGCTTAAAAGAGATATTGTTAAAAGCAAAAGAACTTTGCGTACCATTTTTTGAAGAAAAGAATTTACAGAAAATGTTATAGTACATTTTACAGACCACTCAGAAACTCGAAATAAATGGAAAGGCAGATTAAAATTATTGTTACTGACACTGTGCTACTGACAGAAAGAGTTATTGACTTTTTTAAACAGTTCGACTTCAAGTTGACAGATAAAAAAGACGGTTATTTAAAGTTTAACCAAAACGCTTCTCTATTGGATGCTTGGAAAACAAATCCCTTAAAATGGGGTTCTGAAATTTCTGTTTCTATTGCTGACAATAATATTGTTGCCAATTTCTGCGTTGAAACAGATGCACAGATGAAGACAAATGAGGAGGAAATTGTTTGGCTGACATTTATAGACAATTTTCAAAGCTACTTGACAAATGGAAAAACATCCAATCAACAACTCAGATCGACAATTTTAGACAACAAAAAAAGCCGGCTAAGTTATTTTAGTTGGACAATGTTGGGAGCTATTACTGGTGGACTTCTGAGCTTTCTGTATAAAAAATTGACTGAAGACAATTCAAATTTAAGTGTATTCTTAATCCCAGTTGTAGCTACATTTTTCTTGAGCAGGAGAATAAATTTTGTGAAGACAAAAAACGTCCTGTAACAAAGGTATTCCCAATATTCAGGTTAGACATTTTAATAATCAGTGGTGGTAATGATGGTCTACTACAATACGGGGCTCTACTAATAAAGCCCGGCTTTAGTTCCTCATATTTAACCTTATCAAACAGCCCAGCAGCAGTTCCGAACTAGTATAAAATTCGCCAGCATTGGCGTACTTGGCAAATAGGCGAAGTTTATATTTCGCTCTCAAATTATCTTTGTTGCGTATTCGTTCATATACTCATACCCTACATTTAGTTTTCCTTTTTTTACGATGGTAGCATGACCTATCAAGCGGGTTTCATGAGCACTAAATAAATCTGTAAATACATGTTTTATCAATTGCTCGCCAAAATAACGGCTGGCATCTCTCGGTAATTCATTGGGCAAATTGCCTACTGCCATTATATCCACTGAACTTGGCAAATAGGGTTCTGTTTTAGCAAATGTATTTTTATCTATGCCATAGACAGGATTGGCAATGGTAGAATCCCCCAAATTACAAGGCACAGAACCACCCATATCATCTGTTATATCTGCAATGGTTTGTATGCGAAAATTTTCTCTCTGCAAATCTTCCATTTCAAAAAGCCTGGGAATTTTTTGCTCCCAATAAATACCATTCATCAGTATATCGGTATGTGAAATATATTTCGGAAAAATACAGGCATAATTTTCGGGATGCTCATGAAAGTCCGTTCTATTATACTTTCCGGTAGTTTTGTGCTCATACAAATCCCCTCCTTTTAAATGCACATACACAGGGTATTTAAACTCTTTTTCGAGGTAATCATCTGGTTCTACTTCATGTATTCATAAGAGGTTCATAATTTCTAAAACCCCATGCGCCACTCTCCCACTGCCTGTTACGGCTATTTTAATATTGGGAAGTTTCAATCCAAAGTAAGTATGAATAAGGTGCTGTAAGTTTTTACCAGAATTTACCCTATCCAAGTGGAAAGTACCTGTTCTATTACCATAAGCCATCATCCCATTGTGCGCACCTACAATGCCTGCAAAAAAACCAAATCCAATAATTCTGGTACCATCCTCATGTTCCAAACATTCATAATCTATAAGCGTAATGTTTTTTTCAATAATTCTTTGTAATAATTTTTGGTTGCTAGGCTGTAGTTTTTTTGTATGTGAAAAAAATAGATAGGTTTTGCCATCGATCAGCATATCTACCGGCACTTCTTTAATACCAAGCAATATATCACAAGCACGCATATCTTCAATAACTTCTACACCGGCTGCCAAATATTCTTTGTCGGTAAAACAACGATTATGACACTGCTGTACCATTACTTTTACATCGGAACGGTGCTGGCGTAACCATTTGCATTGCGCCGGCGTAAGCGCTACTCGGGAGTCTGCTGGAATTTTACCTTCTCGTATTAAACCTATTATTATCATGCTTTCGTATTTGCGTTTGGCAATGTACAATTAGATTTTAGATACTGCGTACATTTGTAACATGAATTATTATGATTTATTTGAATTACCCATTAGCCCAGTTGTAAATAAACAGCTAATATCAAAAAAATACTTTGCGCTACAAAAAGAAAACCACCCCGATTTTTTTACAAACGAGCTGGAAGTAGATAAAGAAAATGCACTGGAGGCTTCCGCCGCTATAAACAAAGCTTTTAATATTTTTAGCAACAAAGAAAAAACAATTGAATATTTTTTGCAGTTAAAAGGAATCATTGTTGCAGACGAAAAATACAATCTCCCACCCGATTTTTTAATGGAAATGATGGAGTTAAACGAAGAAATAGATGAAAACAAGGATGTACAAGAAAAAATAACTTCATTTGAAACAAATTTATTGGATGCAATAGCACCCCTGCTATTGCCCGAAAACACTGCATTATTAGACGAAAAAGCCCTGCAAAAATTAAAAGAATACTATTATAAGAAAAAATACTTGAAACGTATTTTGGAGAGATTGAATGAATAATGTAATATTGCAGTCCAATTTCAATTAGAGCTGCCCATGTGGCGGAATTGGTAGACGCAGTAGACTCAAAATCTGCCGTTCGCAAGGGCGTGAAGGTTCGATTCCTTTCGTGGGCACAAAATAAAAAACCTGCAAATTTTGCAGGTTTTTTGTTTATGGTAATCATAGAAATTTAAATGTCTTAAGCTATCTCCTCTTTTATTAAAACACCAGTAGCGCTATAAGTAGTTTCCCATTTTACGGTACCTCTCATAAAATGCGCTTTCCAGGTGCCATCGTTCCTTAAATTCCATTCATATACATTATCCGTAGGGTGAGTGTTTCTAAAAGCTGTGAGAATAACTTGCGGAACGGGTGCCTCTATACATGTAATAGAATGATTTTTTTCTGTACCATTGTCATCAAATCTTGCATCATGCCGTTGGCTTAAATGGTTAAATTCTGCTTCAAACTCTTTGCTACTTGAATTGCTGGAACTTATAGAAAGCCACTCTACTTGGGTAGCCCCAGAAAATCTTGCATTGAAAGTGTTCAAAACTGGAGCCGGGACACTAGTGGATGAAATGGCTGCTACGGTAGTTTGATCTTGGGGTAAAACTGCATCTGTAGATTTTTTACAACCCGTTGCAAGTAGTAAAGCAGTAGCAAAAAGAAATAAGTTGCTTTTCATAATTAATATTTTTAATCGTTTTAAAATAGATGTTTTCATTCATTGGTAAACACTACATAAGGATTTGTAACCTAGTTTTATTAAAAAAATGTTAAAGGGTAAGTCAACTTTTTTTCTATCTATATTGCAAATTCTATCATTGAGTCAAAACCAACCGCTAACTTACTTGAGGGGTATTTGTAAACTATAGAATGAAGACAAAATTTAAAATACTTCTATTACAAGTTGCTATTCTTAAATACATTGGTATAAAATTTGAGGTAACAATAACTCTCTCTATAAAATAAATTTATAGGAGCTGGTTACATTTCTTCTTTTAGAATTGTCAAACATTAAAGGGAATCAACAATGAAAATTATCTTTAATCTACTTAGCTTATTTGTATTTGCTAACATTGTATTAAGTTCTTGCAAAAAAGATACCGGTACAGTTGATCCAATTACAGGTCCTATTATTGTAAATCCTACTCCGAGCAATGTACTTAGCTATGGAGATTCCATATTTTATTTGCGCAATACAGCCAGTAATATAGTATCTCCGATTCCGATGAATAGGGCTGGTAAATTCATTGGTTTCCCAAAAGGAATAGAGCTAGACAGTATAACAGGGAAAATAGATATAGCTGAAAGTGAAACAGGTCTTCGTTATAAAATAATGTTTATACCAAGTGGCACGACAGATACTATAAGCACAAAAATTGTTTTAGCAGGTATAAATTTTTACGATGGCATTTACAGGCTGTCGCAGGGAGATAGCATTGCAATGCCAATTTACAATGCAAAAGGCGTTCCTTACACACCGGGTCTTTTTGGTACCGGCACAAACAATAGTTTTGATGATGGCAATGGCTGTAATAGCCAAGGATGCGCTGTTTCGCTAACAAATGGCAGAATAAATTTGGCAAAAAGTTTGAGGGACGGAGCAATATCCTCTACGCATGATTCGCAAAAAGAATTTACATACTATTACAAAATGGATGATGCTAGTGGCAGAGCATTGAACAAGTTGAAAGTGAAATTATATTATTATGCAAACCAAGCATCCATACCTCAATATTTATGGGATATAATTAATATTGACCATGCAGGAACAATTTTGAGAGGAACACAAGGTAGGTCGAATGGGCCTGAAACAACGCAAGCTATTGCAAAACCAAGACCGCCCTGCATTATAATAATTGCCCAATAATTTCTTTTCTACATTATATTTGATAGGTAAAAGACTTATCATGCGTGTAATATTTATTTCACTTATTACTTCCCTCCTCATTGCGTTTGCTTTTTCCCAATCGGTATTACAAAAAGAGAAAAAATATCTACAAGATTATACTGTAGCAGATAAATTATTTCATAAAGCCGAAAAGCTTTCAACTAACAAAAATTACGATGAAGCTTTAGAAGAAAAATTAAATGGCCAATCTCTTGCTGCTTTTCAATCTATTTTGCCCATTGTTAAAAAAGTGGGGGATGATTCATTGGCTTTTTTTTGTCACCTAAAAATAGGCATTTTACAACATTATTTTGATAGCATACAACCAGCTAAAAACAATTATTTGAAAGCCATTGCATTAAAACAACAGCTTCCACAAATTAAAGATTCGTTTCTTTTTCAACCTTTATTGTTTACTGCTCGAATTTATTATAGTTTAAACAAATTTGACTCGGCCTATATTTATTATAAAAAAGCCGAAAAAATTAGGGAACTATACCATGTGTCTTTAAACGAAGAGCAAAGACTGTATAATGGCCTTGGGGCAATCTATTTTGAAACGGGCAATTTTAAGCAAGCAAAAAATTATTTCGAAAAAGCGGCCCTTCTTCTTTCAAAAAGCGATCCTTCCTACAAAGATTTTATAATAGCGTACAAAATAAATATAGGTTCATGCTTGGTTAGATTAGAGAAATTCAAAGAAGCCGATGATATTTACTCCTC
>JANMGS010000865.1:0-1574 GCA_031374745.1 Ferruginibacter sp.
GAAATTTCTTATATTCATAGTCTAAAATAAAATATTTTTTTATGATAGTAATAGCACTTTATAACTTAAAAGGTGGTGTGGGTAAAACCGCTAGTTGTGTAAATTTTTCTTATTTGGCAGCAAAAGAAGGATATAAAACCTTGCTTTGGGACATTGATCCCCAGGGCGCTACTTCTTTTTATTTTAAAGCAAAACCCAAAGCAAATCAAGGGATAAAAAAACTCATCAGCAAAGATGCAGACCTTGAAGCGGCTGTGATGGAGACGAGTTACAGCAACTTGGATATTATACCTGCAGATAACTCTACCAAGAGTTTTGATATTATGCTAGAGGAAATGAAAGGCAAAAAAAATGTTTTAAAGCATGTTCTCAAACAATTTGAGGGAGAATACGATTTTGTTTTTGTAGACTGTCCTCCAGGGTTTTCTGCCCTTAGCGAAAATATCTTTAGTGCATCGGATATTGTATTGATGCCCGTAATACCAACCACGCTCTCTGTACGTACCTACAATATGGTAAAAGATTATTTTAAAGAAAAAGATATTGACCAGTCTAAACTCATGTGTTTCTTTACCATGACGGATTTGCGGAAGAATATGCACCACGAAATAATGGAACAATTGTTTAAAGACAAACGTTTCTTTGGCAATTATATACCTTATTTATCCGATGTAGAAAAAATGGGTATACACAAACAACCAATTGAAGAATTTGCAAAGAGTGGTTATGCTGCCAACTGTTACAGAGAGTTATGGACAGAAATAACCGAAGGCGTACTAGAATAAAATGGGATGCATTTAAAAATGTCGCAAGGGTTGTCAACCTATATTGGTAATTTTAAATTTATCGTAAAAAGGTTGACAACCCTATTTGCAATAGGCAAACAAAACTCTTTTTATTTCTATATTTGCAACTAATTATTTTTTTTACTAGTTAATACATTTTATGATTAAAGACACTGCTAGCTGGTTTAGCCCTGCTTTGCAAAAAGAAATGCCCATTGTTTCTTATGGATATTATGGGTTTGCATTATTATTGGTACCTACAGCCGCTGCAGATTATATGGAGTATGAGCGTTTTCAGCTAATGGAAACACTTGCACCTTATATAGATAGTGGAAAAGTGCGCATATTTTCTGTAAACAGCATCAACAACGAAAGTTGGCTCAACAAGGAAATGGAAGGCGCTCACAAAGCCATACGTCAAAACCAATTCAATAATTATATTTTTGATGAAGTGATTCCATTCATTAAAACAAATACATCTGAAGAAACGCCTATCATTGTTTCAGGTGCTTCTTTTGGTGCATTGCATAGTTTAAATCTATTCTTAAAAAGACCTGATTTGATTGATGGTGTTATAGCCATGAGCGGTGTGTACGACCTCACCGAATATACAGATGGGTACTGGGATGAGCAAGTGTATTTTAACTCACCAGCACACTATATCCCTAACTTAACATACGAATGGTATTTAAACCATATTCGCAAAAGCAACCATATACATATACTTACAGGCGGTGGCGATTATGAAGATCCGTCCGCTACTTCAAAAATATCGGAGATATTAAACAA
>JANMGS010000869.1:0-18013 GCA_031374745.1 Ferruginibacter sp.
TTTGTTAAACATAAAACTAAAAACCAAAGCAGGCTTTAGGATTGATAATACTGAAAGTGGTGGCGTAATTGTAAAAATTCACTTACCCTTGCTTTATAAAGAAGCAACTAAAAGCTAACAAATGAAAATTTTATTGATAGATAATGAAGCAGCAATAAGACAAGTACTTAGAGATATGGTAGCGGCCTGGAGCAAAGGAATGCACACTATTGAAGAAGCTGATGGTGTAGCAACAGGTGCTTCAATCATCAAGAGCTATAAACCAGATGTAGTTTTTTTAGATGTAGAAATGAATGATGGTACTGGCTTTGATTTATTAAGCCAATTAACAAAGCCAAGTTTTCAATTAATATTTACAACCGCACATAACCAATATGCCATACAAGCATTTAAGTTTAGCGCTATTGATTATTTACTAAAACCCATTGACCCATTTGATTTAAATACAGCATTGCAAAAAGCGTTAGAGAATATTAATAGCAACACATTGCAACAGCAACTAGCCGTACTAATGCAACAAGTAGGTAATAAAGCAGAACCCGAAAAGCAAATTGTATTAAAGGATATTGACAAAACCTATTTTATAAAAATGAACGATATTCTTTATTGCGAAGCAGAAGGCTCTTATACAAAATTTTATTTAGCAAATACAGAACCCATTTTTGTAAGTCGCAATTTACGAAGCTACGAAGAGTTGCTTGCACCCGCAGGCTTTATACGCACACACCATAGCTGCTTGGTAAATCCTACAAAAATAAAAGTGTATGATCGTAAAACTGATAGTGGAACACTCATATTAGAAGGTGGCCATACCATACCAGTATCGCAACGAAAAAAAGACTTTGTGATACAATTTTTAGAAAATAGATAAATTTACTTGCTGTTGATAATGCATGTTTATCCATGCTGCTCCTTGGTACCCAATACCAATTAATTTTTGTTTCTCCGCTAATAATTTATCTCCAAACTCTTTTTTACTTGTACTGGTATAAGGATGTTGTTCTAAAACAAGTGCTCTTTATCAGTTATCAAATCTCTTTAGACAGTTATAAAACCTTTAAAATTTCATTTTGTAACAATTGTATGTTTGGTATCAGAAATATTTATCAATCATCAAAATAATTTAAAAATGAAAAAATTTTTTACACTTTTGTTTTTTGCAGCTGTATTGTTAGCAGTAAAAAACAGTAATGCACAATGTGGCGCTCCTGTTAATTTGCAAACTAGCTTTGGCAGCAATGTGTCTACATTTACTTGGGATAGTGTGCCCTCCGCTACAAGCTATACGTTGCAACTTAAAAGTCCTAATGCTACAAATTGGGGCAATTTTGCAAATGGGCTTACTACAAACACTTATTCATACACTGGGCTTTTTCAAAGCAACACTTTTAATTGGCGTGTAATTTCATTTTGTAGCCCAACCGATAGTGCATTTAGTGCTACTCAAACCTATGTTGTTCCTTGCGAAGCGCCCACTGCAGCAGTAGCATCAAACATTACAGGTACAACAGCAACCGTTGGTTGGACATCGGCCCCATCTATTCCACAGTTAACGCCAGTGTATACTGTGTCTTATAGGGTTTTAGGGTCTACAGGGGCGTGGACACTTGTTACTTCATCTACAACTGCTACTGCTGTAAATATTACCGGTTTATCATCCAATACTTCATACGAGTGGTGTGTAAATAAATTGTGCAGCTACTTTAACAGTGCTCCCTTAATAGGTCAATTTACCACACAATATGTTCCTTGCGATATTCCAGTTAATTTAAGAACTTTAAGTAGCAGCTTTAATCAAGCTTCACTTGCATGGAACCCTGTTAATGGCGGCGTAAATTACTATGTACAATATAAAAAAGCAACCGCTTCTAATTGGACAACCGTGTATGTTCCTAACAGCAGTGTTACGCTTGGCAATTTAACCAAAGAAACATTGTACGATTGGAGGGTAATGGCAAATTGTATTACTGCATTTCAAAGTGTGTATTCAGATGTGAAACAGTTTACAACATACTCCAACCCATGCATGGCCTATGGAAACAATGTAAATGAAGGAATTGATTTTTTCAGCTTAGGAACCATTACAAGGGTTTCGGGTAAAGAAGTGGGCGGATATTATAAATCAAATCTGGTTACCAATTTGGCAAAAGGTTCTGCCAACAATACAGTAACTATCAGCGCTGCTTATCCTCAGGGAATTGGTTATGGTGATTATTTTGCTGTGTATATTGATTACAATAAAAATGGAACATTTACTGATGCTGGTGAGCAAGTAGTGGCACCATCTTTTCAAATTATTAGCCAGTCTTCCAACTACAGTTCAACTTTTTCCGTTCCAAATAATGCACCGCTTGGCCTAACCAAAATGAGGGTTATTTTACGCAGACCTGGATCAGCAATTGTTCCTTGTGCAACAGGTTTTCTGGGAGAAGTAGAAGATTATGACGTAAATATTGTTACCTCTTCTTTGCGTATGTCAAATGTAAAAGAGGTTGCTACAAGCGAAGAAATACAAGAAATTGAAAATACTATTTTCCCTAATCCTTCTAATGGGATGTACAATGTAGCTTTATCAAAAATAGCCGATGCAGTTTCATACGATATAATGAATGCGAACGGAACGGTGGTTCAAAGAAATCAAATTACAAACACAAAAATTTTCAAAATTGATATTAGCAATATGCCAAGTGGATTGTATCTATTAAGAATAAACAAACAGATTGGTAATCCAATTATTTACAAATTGCAAAAAACTAATTAATCGTTGGGGTTAAAACTAGACCGCCTTCGTAATACATTTTACGAGGCGGTTTTTTATGTTTGTCAAAATAATATTGCGGGCAAATTTTAGTTGATTATTTTTTTTCCAATGCTTCCATTCTTTTTAAAAATGCTTCCATTTGCATTTTTAAGTCCATGTTTTCTTTCTTCATTTCTTCTATTTGCTTCTGTTGCTCTTGTATTGCTTTTATTGCAATAACGCCCAGCCCACTGTAATCCATGGTAAGCACAGGTTTTGTTATTTCTCTATCGTATCGTTGGTATACAAGTTCTGGAAAAAATGGTTGAATATCTTGCGCCATAAATCCGAGCATTCGCCTATCGGAATCTTTACTATCTAAATAATTGTAACTGTATGCGGGCAATTGTAAAACAGATTGCAATACTGATTTCATAGGAAGAATATTTTTCTTTTTGGTACGGTCGGATAATGCTGTATACACTCCTGTTACCCTATCTATATTGGCACGTAATGAGCCATTACTATAAAAATTAAGTGAACTATCTATGGCGCTTACATAAAGGCCCCATTTAAGGTTAATGCTACTAGGGTGCCTTAAAGAAAGCTGGTCTCCATTGCTAAATCCTGTAATCTGTACTCTACCTTCTGTTACATTATTAACATCTGTTGGGTAAGCCCCAACACCTACATTGTGGCGAAACATGGCTAATGTAGGGGTATCTGCAGTTGCGGTATTTTGTGGTGGTGAAGCTACATAAAAAGCCAAGCCTTGTGTTAGATTTGATGCTGTAGTTCCAACCCTGTCGATATAAGATGAAATAGCAACATTGTTTGCTGTGGCAGATAAGCCGGAGGTGGTTAGGTAATTCATCTCAAAAATGATGGAGGTTTTTTGAAAGGGCTCCCAGCCAGCAGTTAATTTACCACTATTAACACCCGTAAGTACCAAAACAGGAATATTGTTTTTTGCATTTAGGAGTGCAGAATCTATTTTGTTTAAAATTTTAACTTTCGGGGACCAATTGATTGAAGTACCTGTATAATTGTCCATCATTTCCACCCCATCCAAAGTATCCCTTAATTGTACACCCAAACCTCCACTCTTCCATACATTGTCAATTAAATTATCAGCTAATTTAACCCAGGTTGCTGCATTGGTACTATACCAATAATAACCCCTTGACATATCGTTTCTAACACCAGGCTGGGTAGTATTATAAACTACCAATCCATTGGCAGGGCTTGGTATGCTGGTAACATCTTTGAGGCTGTCTATAGATATTTGAGGAAACAAAACTCCTCTGCTGGTGCTGCTTACATCTAGCATAGAGGATGAAGCCGGCAAAGCACCTGTAAAATTTATGGCTACTTGAGCCTTACTAATAAAATTGAAAAACATACAAGTAAATACTAATGTAATATATCGCATGGTAGTTATTTTTAATGTTAGTAAAACTAGGAAATTTTTTTAAAACTCATATACCTAATTCGGGGTATATCGATGCTGCAAAGTTTTACTAGCCCTTTTTCTTTCTATAGAAAATTTACCAATTCTGTCTAAAATTGTCGCGGGCTTTTGTTGTATTGCACTGCTACAATAACTTACCATTTGTCCAATAGATGTTTTAATCAATATAGCATTATTGAATGTGTATATAACTTATAATCATCGAATTTGAAGTAAAAAGTGGTTCCTGTTATTTGGTGTCAATCACCAAGGTGGGTTATTTTGGGGTATATAAGAAATATAATAAAATTCTATGTAGCGGTATTTTTAATTTTTAATTGTGTTTCTAAAATAAATATATCATTGTACTTATGCTACCAAAAAAGCCTGTTTAAAAGATTGCTTTCTTCTTCTCGAAATATTTATTTTTTCTCCATTGCATAAATAAGCCACACCACCTGCATTGTTTATACTTTGGTATTGCAGCACAAATTGTTTGTTTATTAGATGAGATCGGTGGGAGCGTATAAAACTATTAAGGCAAACTTGTTCTTCAAACCAATGCAATACTTTGGATACGGTAATGCAGCGCTGGTTGTTTAAATATATTTTGCTGTAATTGCTTATTGCTTGTATACGTATAATGTCGGCTACATGCAAAGTATAAGTGGCTTCGCTTGCAGGAACAATAAGTGTATTATATTGTTGTGTTCTCAATTTGCAAAATGTTTGTGGTTTTGTAAAGCGTTTATAAATTTGAAAAATATAAGATTCACTGGTACTAAAATCTTCTCCCTCTTTGGGATAATTAAATTAACCAAAACTTTTTCTACTCTACACTATTTTTACTTGCATACAAAAGTTATGTTTAGTACTTGTTTTCCTATAGCTGGAATTTTAATGCTTTTTGCCCTCTAGATTATCTAATCGTTTTGTCAAAACAATTAAGCTATTCTTTAATGCATCGTTTTCCTTTTTTAATGCTTGAATACATGCCAACGCAACGCCCGCTGGGTCAATGGTAGAGATGCTCTCATCATCTAACCCTACCCGAAAAGCCCTATAAAAATCTTGTGCCATCGGCCCAATGTGATATTCGTTGGTGCCTTTATATTTCCATCTGCTTAAAGGAATATCCATCACTTTTTGTAAGAGATCTTGCTCTTGAACTATTACAATATCTTCTTTTAAATTTCTATTGCTGGTATTTGTCCAAGCTCCGCCATCGGTTAAATAAGCTCCATTACCATTTCCAGCACCCGAGCCTACTTTTAATGCTTGGTTGGCGGGAGATGTTTGCCTGCCAAATACCCATTTTTCTACACTTCCATTTCCAAACGCCATGGTATTTATGCTACTTACTCTTGCTTCGCTACCAATAACGGTTGTGTTAGATAAGTTTCCCACAGTTGTGTTGGCATCGTAGCCCAAAGCCGTGTTATAAAAACCGCCTATATTCGCAGAAAGTGCTTTAGAACCAAGTGCCGTATTAAAAGCAGCACTGTTGCCATTGGTATTTAACAATGCACTATGCCCCACGCCTGTATTTTCACCTGTTCCATCATCATCAAAACTGCTCAATACTTCATCACCAACTGCTACATTTTTGTTTGATGTAAAAAGGTTTTGCAATGTTCGTTTGCCTATGGCTACATTACCAGCCCCGGGAACACTCAACTGTATGGTTTGAAAACCAAAAGTAGTATTGGTAAAACCCAATAAACCCGAATGAATGTTATTTAACCTAAAAGGAACAGAAGCAAGATTGGTACTGCCCAGAAATTGTACCGCAGGCTGTACTACATTGCCTTTTACTCGCCAGTCGGTAGATTCGATGCTACTAAAATTACTTTCAGAAATGAATCCTGTCCATACAGAATCATTCCAATAATAATATCCAGGTTTTACATCTGCCGAATCTTTTAAATTAAATACCAACAATGATTTTGCAGGACCAGGAATAGTGGAAATATCTATAGAATTTTTTAGCATAACCCGTGGTACAAGCATACCCTTATTTGAAGCTGTTACATCTAATCTGGCGCTTTGATGTGGTATGGCTGTGCCTATACCTACATTCTGCGCAGTTGCATTTGTGTAAAAAAATGCAACTGTTATAACAAAAATTATCTTTTTCATATCTTAAATTTTAACAGCATAAAAGTGCAATAAATTAAAGAGGGTTTGTTCACCTGGTTGGGTGATTTTTATTTCGTTAACCATACAATAAGCTATTTCATAAGCCACAAAAAAGCTAGTGGCTTATCTGAAAAAGGTTTGGCAGTAGAAACACCGTTGAATAAAGTAGGCTGGGTAGTATTACCTGCGAATGTAAATTCCGTATTTGTTTTAATAATACCCGTATTGCAACGATCATCATATAAACTGCTAACAGAAGTAGCTTTAATTAAATCGCCGGTTAATGTGGTAAAAGTTGCTGCAAAACCATCTGTTCCTCCGGAGGAGTATAGAGGGTATCCATTCATAAATTCCAACTTATTTCTAAACTCCCCGGTAACCATACAAAAAGAATTTTTAACATCTAATGACCGTACAACATCTTCGCCACTGCCACCAAAAGTTGCCATCCAAGAATTATTTTGTCCTCCTGGTACTGAAGTATATTCTCCAAATAATGATTCTAAACAGAAAAGCATTCCATCAGTTACGCCATTGGTGCTAATATCTGGAGGTTCTACTTTTGGAAAAGGTCCATCATGACGAAACGAAGTAATATTGCTACCAAAGACTCCAGCTACAAAAAGACGACCTTGGTTTACCAATAAATTTGTGCCAGCTTCATACCCGCTGCCCCTGGTAAATAAAACCCAATTTGCAGAAGGATTATTATAAGGGTTGTACATTGCTGTAAACATATCGGATGCACCTTGCGAGGGAACTGCTGCTGGAATAACGGCAATTATTGGTATGGTGATTGAATTTTCAAATGATCCTGTAATATACAATCCAAATAATGTTAAACATATATCATTCACCACATCGTCGCCAATTCCGCCAAGCCTTTTTGCAAAAGTACAATTGGTGCCTGTAGCAGCATCATAACCCACTACAAACCCATCTAATCCACCACTAGAAACTAAAGTTAGCTGAGTAGCAGTCCCAAACGTCTGGGTGCCATGAAACTGACCTGCTACAATCAATTCGCCAGATTTTACTCTTAGTGCTTTCCCTTCATCTCTACCCCCATTATTACCTTCCCTTCTTCGCCAATCTATTTGACCATTCGTTAGCAACTTTATTATAAAAATATCATAGTCGCCAGAAACAGCGGTACTCAATTTATTAAATAAATTTCCATTGGCATTAAAAAGAAAAATACTGTCGTTAAATGTTCCTGTAATATAAGGATCGTTAGAATCGTCCACTGTAATACCGGCTGGTAGAATTTTAGTAGCATTTGTACCCCCAAGTAATTTTGCGCCCCAAATACATTTTCCGGCACTGTCAAACTTAGCTACAAATGCATGTTTAGTATCTAATAGTGCTGCATTCCCTAAAAGCTCAATTCCATTTCCCAGATTTAGTTTGGCCCCTGAAAATGTACCTGTAACAAAATAAGTATTATTTAACCCTTCAACCATATCAATTATTTCGCTTGAGAGGCTAGAATCGGCAATGGTAATATAATTATCGGCCACTGGTTGAAATCTATCTGTAGAGCCTGTTAAGAGGCATCGCCAGTTTGATTTGCTGTACTGCATTATACAATCTTTGCTGGTATTATAAACGAGCATACCGTCTGGCACATTTCCCATAGCAATAATTGAATCTTCGGTTAACCGTGGCGGCAAAAATCCTTTATTGCTGCTTCTAAGTTCTAGCACTGCTTTTTGGTTGGGATTATTGGTACCAATACCTACATTTTGTGCTATAGTAAATAGCTTTATTAAAACGAATAATGTAGTTAGAAAATATTTATACATAATGGCTGGTTTTTGGTGCATAAAAATCAGCCATTATTATTATTATCTTATCACCTAGTTGGGTGATTTTTTAGCCACTTAATTAAAAATTAAATAACATAATAAGTTTTCAAACATAGATGTATGGAAATTTCGCTAATTAGGAATTTTCACAAAAACCATTTTTCGAGTTCCATTTGTGGGCAAAAAGGTTGAACCAAAATAGGCGTCGTCACTAATATTACAAGAAAAAAATATATCGTTATTAAGTATAGAAAGGCCATCAGCTAAATCAACACTTATACCACCTGCTGTTTGTAGCCATTTTAGTAAACCATTAGAGTTATCAAGCTTAGCTATAAATATATCATAATCACCCGCTGCTAGCTTTGCAGAGCCACCAAAATTTAAAACCCCTTGAAAATACCCTGCTATAACCAACTCATCTGACACTACTGCAATTTCAGTGGAATATGAAAATTCATCAGGACTAGCGAATCCACTTTTTGCCCAAGCTCCAACACCCAAACTAGTGTATTTTGCAACAAAAAAATCTTGAATACTATAAGCTGTAAAATCATAACCTGCTATATTTGCTAGATTAGCCGAGGGTTTAAAATTACCAGTGATAAATATTTCGCCAGAGTTGTTAAGTGCCAATTTTTCTCCAAATTGGTTACCTGTCCCGCCATCAGCTTTTGCCCATAGTAAATTACCGCCATTACTATATTTCACTAAAAATATTTCTGATAAATTACCAGTTATCATTGAGCTTCCAAATGTAGCACTAGTATTAAAACTACCAACTACCACCACATTATTACTGGTATCCAATTTTATATCCTTTCCTTCATCGGTAAAACTACCTTGACCTACACGAAGCCAGTTAATGGTTTTTGTTGTGCCATTGTATTTTGCAATAAAGCAATCCTTACCACCTGATGATGTTCTGTTTTCGGTATCAAAATAAGCGGTGCCTTCAAAACTTCCCGTTATAAACAAATGAGTAGCATTTACCGCTATTTCATTGCCCCAGTCATTACCTGTTCCGCCAGCACTGCTTAACCACAATAAGTTTCCATTGTTATCGTACTTAGCCAATAGTACGTCTGCTAGCCCTGCCGACGTAATGGTATTGGAACCAATAGTAATAGTGCCATCAAAAGTACCGACTGCATATACATTACCAGCAGGATCTACATCTACTCCATATCCATAACTATTACCACTATTACCAATTGTTTGTACCCACTGGCATTGGTAGTTGGAATTATATTTAGCAATAAAAAAATCAAAAGCACCGGCAGATGTTTTAAAAATACCGTCAAAATTTACGGAGGCATAAAAATACCCAGTAACGTAAATATTACCGCTAGCATCCATTGCCATATCTTTTTGTAGGGTATTACTGGTTTCTACACTTCCAGAAAATTCAACGGTTGAAAGCGTTGGCTTTTCATAACTGCAATTCCAACGAGTGCCTGAATATACCCGTAAGCAATTATTTGTTAGGTCATAAGCCAAATCGCCAGCTTGTGGGTTTGGTAGCAATAAAATATCGTTATAGCTTAATTTTATAATACCGTTTACCCACATGCTGCCATTGTATTGCCATTGGCTTTTAGTATCAGTATCATATACCAACAGGCCTTGTGCTGGTGCAGTTATGGCTATGCGCTGGGTGCTAGTCATTCGGGGTATTAGTAAGCCTTTTTTTATGCTGTTTGTACCTGCATTTATATCCAGCATGGCTGAGGCATGGGGCACAGCACTAGTGTTGCCAATGCTTACTTGTGCTACTGCTTTTTGTAAAAAGCAACATAAAAAAGTTAGCAACGAAATATTTTTGTAGAAACTATTCATATTAACCAAATTTTAAAAATAGGTCAGGTTTTGTATTTGTAACAATAGTTTTAATTATAAGCAAAATGCTGAGCGTACATTTTTACATACCCAAAATTTAGATAGTAAAAATGGTATAATAAAAAATGTAGTTACTCACCTAGTTGGGTGATTTTTATTTTTTTTAGGGTATTCAAAATATTTTTTTATAGTATAATTTTAACATTATAAAATTGAAAAAAATAGATTTCCGTTTGTTCACCCAATTGGGTAATTTTAATAGAAGAAAAATCATTTTGCCATCAGGCTCCTAAGTTTTACCATTACACCATAGCGGGTATTGGCATCTAGCTTTATATAGATATTTTTAAGGTGCGTCTTTACCGTGTTTTCAGAAATGAAAAGCTGGGTTGCTATTTGTTTGTTGGTAATGCCTTCATAAACCAATTGTAACACTTCAAACTCTCTTTCGCTAAATGGATCTAAAATGGTGCTGTTTATTTTATTGGATAATAGTTTCGGGAGCTGTTTGTTTACTTGTGAAGTATGATTACCAATAGCAATTTCTACAGATGCTTGCAACGTTTTTTCGTTAAATGGTTTTACAATATAGCCACTTGGGTTTACTTCTTTTGCCCTATTTAAGGTATGTTTATCGGAATGTGCCGTAAGAAACAAAAAAGGTATTTGATACGTATCATTTATTATTTGTGCAATGGCTATACCATCTGTTTCACTCTCCAAATTAATATCTAAAATAACCGCATCGGGGGTATTGGTTTTCAATTGGTCTAAAGCCTCTTCGCCATCGTATGCGATGCCGCTTACTTCAAAATCATCATTGTCTAAATATGCAGCTATATGTTCTGCAATAGCAGGCTCGTCTTCTACAATTAATATTCTTAGTTTGTTCATGCTAGTGCATATTTTTTAATGCTCAATTCTACTGAAGCACCATTGTCGCTTTTAATTTCTACAGCCGCTTTTAGTTTTTGTGCAAATGCACGTATCATGCGCAAGCCAAAAGATTTTGCTGTTTTCGCATCCAGCTCTTTCGGAAAACCTGGGCCATTGTCTTTTACACTCAATAACAATTGGTTGCCTTGTTCTTTTAATTTTATATCCAAAACACCTTTGGCTTGCTCTTTAAAAGCATACTTAAACGAATTGGTCAATAATTCATTTAAGACCAATCCGATTGGTATCATTGTATCTACATCTAAATTTAAATCTGCTATATCGGAATTTATTTTTACCTGTTCGTTGCTAATATTATAAGAGTCACATAAGTTTTGTAGCAAATTATTGATGTAGTGTTTTGCTTTTATTCCTTTCAAATTATCTTCGCTATACAAGTTTTGATGAATCAATGCCATGCTCTGCACCCTGTTTTTTCCTTCTTTTACCGCATCGGATGCATGTTGGTCTTTTATAGAAATACTTTGTAAATCCAACAAGCTGCTCACTATTTGCATATTGTTTTTTACCCTGTGGTGTATTTCTTTCATTAGTATTTCTAAATCGGTAGCTTGTTTTTGAATGATAACATTCTTGTTTTTTTGCTTTGCATATAATACAAAAATAGAAACACCAGAAAGCAGCAATAAAATGGCTCCTGTTGCTAAACCCCATTTGGTCTGCTTTTGTCTTATTAACTCTTTTGCTTTTAAGGTATTCTCTCTTGTTAATGCTTCTTTTAATGCCAGCTCTTTGGTAAGTTCAGATGTTTTCAATTTGTTTTCCGCAGTCAATAAGCTGTTGTAGGCTTGCTCATTTTGTACTATGGAGTCTTTCAATATATTTTCTCTAAAAAGGTTAGTCCGCATAGTCATTTCATTTTGTAACAGTATTTGCGTCATTTTTTTATCATTCATAAGCAGTGCCACTTCTTTTTCATTAAGCTTCTGTTGCACATTGAGTAATTCAATTTCTTTTTCTTTTTTTGCCGTTTCGTATTTAGTTTCCAGTTCGTAAATCTTTTCTCTTTTCTGAATATTTAATACACTATCCTTTAAATCAAATAAAAGGGAGGCTTCTTTAGCAGCCTCTTCAAAGCGACCAGTTTTTTCAAGAATATCGTACTTTATTTTTTTTGTCTCATACCTGCTTTCAATATTACTGCTTTGGTCTGCTATCATTTCGCCTTCTTTAGCATACTTATACGCTTCGTCATATTTTTTTCTTTTTACATAATAGGATACAATATAACTATTGGCAATAATAGCTTCTGTGATATTGTCTTTTTGTAAGCTTGAATCTTTTAAAGCTTGCATGAAACCTATACTCGTTTCTAGTTTGTTATCCAATAAATTCATCATCATACCCTCGAGCGGATCTTCAATGTTTTTTTTCTTTAGCTCTTTTTTTAAACCATAAAATTGTGCAATAACTGGCCCTGCAGCTGTATAATTCTTTTTACCTTGGTAATAATTTACCAGCGCCATCAACAAATGTGTTTTATCCAATGTTGTTTTAATGCTAGGCAATAATAGGTATGCTTTTTTATAGTAGCTTTCAGCATTATCATCATCATGTGATTGATTAAAAAGTTCGCCCTGGGCTATGTAAACTACCCAGTTCCTGTACGGCAAATATTTATTATTAAAAGCTTCTGCCGTTTTATACATAAGAAAGGCGGAATCTTTGCGAGCTGTTTGTGCGTATAAATTTGCCTTTTGCAACAATATAGTAATTTTTATTTCATAATGATCTATACGGTCAAAATAGTAACCTACCTTTTGTAAGTACGTTTCTGCATTTTTATAACTGCCCTGTAAGATATAAAAACTACCATAGTCCACTAAGCAACGAGCTTGCAATGTTTCATTGTTTAATTGTTCTGCTATTTGCATAGATTTAGCTAGATAAAAGAGTGTGCTGTCCTTTTTACCCTTAAACATATAGGAGCGAGCTTTTAAATTAAACGAATCAGCTTTTACCAATAAAGGGTCGAGCACTACAGGAAAATTACTTTTTTTCTGCGCAAAACAATTACAATATAGTAGTAGTGAAACAATAAATACTTTTAACCACTTCATATGCTGTTATTAAATCTTCTTGGTTTAAAAAATGTAGGCAGTATGTTTTATAAAAGTAGGCTGTACGAATTTACCATTTTTCACCCGTTTGGGTGAATTAACAGGATAGTTTTTTAAAGGAAAGTTAACTTTGTTCTTATCAATAGCGTATTTTTATGCTCATGGATATTTCAATTTATTTTGAGGAAGCCGCTCAGGTTTCCTTTGCCTTCGTAATAGGCGCCGTTATTGGCATAGAAAGAGAATTTAGAAGTAAGCCTGCTGGTTTTCGTACCATGATATTAATTTGTGTGGGCTCTTGTCTGTATACCATCATTTCTAAAGAAACAAGTTCTGGCAGTACCGATAGAATAGCCAGCAATATTGTAACGGGTATTGGTTTTATTGGTGCTGGTGTAATTTTTAAAGAAGGTATAACGGTAAATGGACTTACAACTGCGGCGCTCATTTGGATTACAGCTGCATTGGGTATGGCCATAGGCTATCACAATTATCCATTAGCAGTGGTTGTATCTATAATGGTGGTTATTGTATTGTTTGTATTGGAGCCTGTGCAGCGTTTTATCAATAAATTTCATCGAGTAAAAGATTATAAAATAAAAACAGATAAAACTGGAGGCAATTTTAAACAGGAGCTGGAAGATTTTTTCTTACTACACGACATGACTTTCCGATGCATGAAAATGGTAAAGGAAGATATGGATGCCATTTACATTTACAGAATAAGTTCGCCAGATAGAAATTATGATGAAATAAATAAATTTTTATTGGTACACCAAGAAGTAAAAAGTTTTGAAGTTTAAATAAATTATATAAATATGTCTTCCATTTTATTAGAAATTAAAAACAGTGTTGCTATTGTTACACTCAATAGGCCAGATAAGTTTAATTCCTTTAACAGAGAAATGGCCTTTAGCTTACAACAAATTTTAGACGACTGCGCAGCAGATGAAAATGTGCGTTGTGTTTTGCTAACTGGCGCAGGCAAGGCTTTTTGTGCTGGGCAAGATATTAGCGAACTTACGGGCGAAAATGCCATAGGTATTGATAAAATTCTGAGCGAACATTATAATCCCATTGTAGCAAGAATCAGAAACTTAAAAAAACCGGTGGTTTGTGGCGTAAATGGCGTTGCCGCTGGTGCTGGAGCCAATATTGCTTTGTGTTGCGATGTGGTTCTAGCTTCTACTTCGGCTTCTTTTATTCAAGCCTTCTCCAAAATTGGATTGATCCCAGATAGTGGCGGCACTTTTTTTCTGCCTAGGTTAATCGGCTTTCAAAAAGCTTCGGCATTGATGATGACGGGCGATAAAGTTACTGCCACAGAAGCCGAAAAAATGGGTATGGTTTATAAGGTTATTGATGAAACTACTTTTGCTGAAGACACTTATACACAAGCTTGTGCGCTGGCACAAATGCCTACACAAGGATTGGCATTTACAAAAATGGCGCTAAATAAATCTATGACAAATACCTTTGATGAACAACTGCATGAAGAGGATAGGCTGCAACGTAAAGCAGCTTGTACTTCAGATTATACAGAAGGCATCAATTCATTTTTAGAAAAAAGAAAACCTACTTTTACCGGTAAATAATATAAGTATGTCCGAAGATATTTCGAGTAAAGTTGTAGCCCATATGGTAGAAAATGATTTGTTTAGCCAATGGCTAGGCATATCCGTTTTAGAAATTAAAGAAGGTTATAGTAAAATAAAAATGGTTATTAGACCCGAAATGATCAATGGTTTAGGTACGGTACATGGCGGTGTAGCATTTGCTTTTGCAGACAGTGCTTTTGCATTCGCTTGCAACAATAGAAATATTTTATCTGTGGCTTTAGATACCTCCATCAATTTTATAAAACCCATTTTTGTTGGCGATGATTTGATTGCAGAAGCAAAAGAAATTCACAACGGCAGAAGTACCGGTTTGTATCATATATCTATTACCAATCAAAACCAACAGTTGGTTGCATTTTTTAAGGGTACTTGTTTTAGAACCGAAAAGATGTTGATAAATACGGGGAGTAAGAGTTTGTAGGGGAGGTAAATTTATGAAACGTTAGCAAACCTATAAGGCTTAAACAAAGACCAACATGGTGCAAGCAACTTCGATAAAACCTTATCGGTTTTTTAAAAGACTCCATATTTTTAAAAATTATTCCTCTATGTTATAAGCCAGTTGCAAACCTATAAGGTTTAAGCATAGACCAACTAGATGTAAGAAACTTCGACAAAACCTTATAGGTTTTTAAAGGACTCCATATTTTAGAAATCATTCCTCAACTACAATTGCATCCTTCAAATAAATTGTTTGTGAATGATATTCCAAAAATCCTTTTATTCCTCCAAACCATTCTAAAAGTTCAATTGAAATTGCCTGTTTAGGGTCTTTAGTTAAAAAAGAATTGTAAGACGACCATTTCCAATCTTCCATATTTTTACAATAACCGTGGTGCACGGCATTTTTATGAATGTAAAAAGCTGTTGCACCAAATTGGGTATCATTGTTTACTAATACTCTTCTTAAATAATCTATAAAAAGTGCGCCTTTTCTATTATATACTTTATTAAATGATTTGGTATAACTGTTTAATAAATTTGAAAAACATTGCATTAAAAAATCAGGTACGATATCTGGTTCGAGTTCTGCTGCATCTTTTAAATTTGAAAAATGCAATTTTATTAAATCTATACTTTTTATCCTGATCATAAAATGAAAATGATTTGGCAGTAAAGTCCAAGTATAAATATCGGCAATGGGTAAAATGTATTTTCTAAATTTTTGTAAAAAGTATCTATAATTTTCGTCGGTATGAAATAACTTTTCATTTCCATTAGCACGACTGAAGATGTGATAAATTTTATCAGGAATTAAATCTTGGTAGTACTTTTTTGGCATTATTAAAGATACTATTTTTTCCTTTTTAAAATAAACGCCTCTTTAAAAACCTATAAGGTTTGGTCTAACTTTCTGAAAAATAAAACGCTCAGGAAAACCTTATAGGTTTACAAACGCTTTAATTCTGAAACGTAAAAAATGGCAAAGCTTCAAAAAAATAATTAGGTTTGTATAAATAATTTTACATGATTTATTCATTCAACTCCTTTATACCCGTTATACAGCCAAGCAGCTTCATACACGCACAAGCCACCATTACAGGCAACGTTATCATCGGTAAAAATTGTTACATAGGCCCAGGCGCTGCACTGCGAGGCGATTGGGGGCAAATTATTATTGAAGATGGCTGCAACGTGCAAGAAAATTGTACGGTACATATGTTTCCGGGTGTGACTGTTTTATTAAAAGAGGGAGCACATATTGGTCATGGTGCCATCATTCATGGCGCTACTATTGGCAAAAATTGCCTGGTGGGTATGAATGCCGTTATTATGGATAATGTGATATTGGGCGACGAATGTATTGTGGGGGCACTTAGTTTTATAAAAGCAGATTCCGTTTTTGAAAATAGGAGTTTGATTGTGGGCAACCCTGCAAAAAAAATAAAAGAAGTGAGCGATGATATGATAAATTGGAAAACAAAAGGAACGGAATTGTACCAACAATTACCAGCACAAATGTTTGAAAATTGTAAGCCTTGCGAAGCTCTTACCGAAATACCTGCCGATAGAAAAATACAAACCAGTAATTATAAACCATGGAACGAATCTAAGGATTAGTTTTTCCTTTTATCTTCCCATAATAATTTTTCATTGGTTTTCTTTTCTTCAAAATCTATTATTTTTCCATCGCCTCTTCCGGTAAATCCTCCGTCGGGGTGTGCAATTATTTTGCAACTGTCATCATACAAGTCACTAAAATTATCGCAACATACCGCAGGTACATAATAAACTTTTTTGCCTGCATACACATAACTGTATAATTTGCTAGGCGGGTTTGTAACGGGTTCTGCTTTCATTTTTTCTATCAATTCTTTTATGCAAGCAGGTAGTGTAGTCATTGAATTATTTGTAATAGAGTCATTAGCAACTTTACTTGCTTGTACTGTTGAAATACTATTTTTGGCCGAATCTGTTTTGGAGCATTTACAACCAACTATTGTTACAATAAAAATTAATATTACTAGTTTCATACACAAAGAATATACAGCAATTTAGTCTTTTCATTTTTAATGACTAAATATAAAGCCACGAATGCGCAAATATTTGAATTTGTGCATTCGTGGCTTATTTAAAATTATTTTATGTAACATTCTTGCCTTCTACATTTGCGGTTTTCATTTTAGAAACTCTTCTACCTCTAAAAAATAAATACAGATTAAAGAATAGCATAATGCCTAAATAAATAGCAAAGCCTCCAATTTTTGCACTCAATATTTCGAGCAAACTTCTGTTATTGGTTATCTCATAAGCCACTTCCATTATTAATAAAGCAAAGCCGAGGTTTAAGAGATAGAAACCGGTTTCGAAAAGGGTATTGGTAGCGTTTGCAATTTCTGTTTTACCACTAAAAATATCTAGCATAAAAACTTTGCTGTTTTTAAATAAGGTATGCGCCACATACCAAGTAAGTACAATAATGATGGGTAAATAAATAAGGTAGGCGATAAAATTAAGATCTGTATTCATGACTGTTGTTTTTATGGTGATTAAATAAATTTGCTTTTTTGCCAATCAAAAAGATAACATACATATTTACAAAATGTATAATGGCGAGAGACAATACAATTCTGCCCGTCATGGTACCAACACTTGCCAATAGCATGGAAAAGTTGGTTATTGTTTTCCAAAAGCTGAGCATAATGGTTGCATAGCCAAGGTTCAATAAATAATAGCCAATGAGTAAAATTTTGTTGATAGCATCTGTAATGGTTTCATCGCCTTTTAGAATGGATAAAATGTAGTTGCGGCCATTTTTGTAAAAGACATTTCCAACTTTTACGGTAATTAAAAAAGTGAGTAGAAGGTATATGATATAAGCGGCTATGTTCATGTTATTGATTATTATCTGCTGCTTTGACTGCACAAAAATAACAAACATTTCTGTATTTTCAATAAAT
>JANMGS010000895.1:0-6959 GCA_031374745.1 Ferruginibacter sp.
TAAATTTCAGTGTTTAATCATTAAATTATGAACAAAACAGCTTCTTTTACATCACTAAAGCGAAATTATTAACCGAAGATGAAATGTGCCCTTCGACAGGCTCAGAGTGAACTAGCCACTAAAGCATAATCAGGGCTATTGGCTTAAAACCCAACAATTCCTTTTTTCAAAATAATTGGCTTTTAAATAAGAAAACATTGAATAAAGAAAATAAAACTTGCATTATAGAAAGTCTTAAATCTAAAATCTCAAGTCCAAAATCTTTCCTATCCTCCCCACCCTTCCCTATCCAAACTCCTGTATTGAATGGCTTCTGCAAGGTGCTCGGGTTTTATATCTGTACTATCGGCTAAGTCGGCAATGGTGCGGCTCACTTTTAATATTCTATCATATGCACGAGCACTCAAGTTTAATTTTTCCATAGCAATCTTCAATAAATTGGCTCCTGCTGTAGAAATGAAGCATACTTCTTTTAGTGTCTTGCTACTCATTTGAGCATTGGCATAAACGCCCCTATTTTCTTTGTACCTTTTTGCTTGTATTTCTCTTGCATGTATTACTCTTGCCCGAATACTTTCGCTTTTTTCAAAATCTCGGGTAGATTGCATTTCGCTAAATGCAACGGGTGTAACTTCTACATGCAAATCAATCCTATCTAATAAAGGCCCCGAAATTCTGCTCAAATATTTTTGCACAATTCCCGGACCGCAGGTACACTCTCTTTCGGGATGATTAAAATAGCCGCATGGGCATGGGTTCATAGAAGCTATGAGCATAAAACTTGCAGGAAAATCCAAGGCCACTTTTGCACGACTAATGGTTACTTTTCTTTCTTCCATTGGTTGGCGCATCACTTCTAACACGGTTCTTTTAAACTCTGGCAATTCATCTAAAAACAATACCCCATTGTGTGCTAAAGAGATTTCGCCAGGCTGGGGATTTCCCCCGCCGCCTACCAATGCTACATCTGAAATTGTATGATGTGGAGAACGGAACGGTCGTTTGCTTACAATCGTTGCATTCTCTGGCAACTTACCTGCTACGCTGTGTATTTTGGTTGTCTCCAATGCTTCGTGCAGGGTAAGTGGGGGTAAAATAGAAGGCAGCCTTTTTGCCAGCATGGTTTTTCCTGCGCCTGGTGGGCCTATCAATATGGCATTGTGGCCACCAGCTGCTGCAATTTCCAAAGCACGCTTTATATTTTCTTGTCCCTTTACATCAGAAAAATCTATATCAAAATCACTCTGTGCATTGGCGAATTCTGCTCTGGTATCTACTACGGTATGAACGAGCGATTTTTCGTCCTTAAAAAAGTTGACCACATCGTTTATATGCGTTACACCGTACACTTTTAAATTGTTTACCATTGCTGCTTCCCTAGCATTGGATGCCGGTAATATCAATCCTTCAAAACCTTCTTTGCGTGCTTGTATGGCAATAGGCAATGCGCCTTTGATGGGCCGTATTTCCCCATCTAAACTAAGCTCACCCATTATTACAAATTTTTCCAATCGCTCGGGGTTTTCAATTTGTTCCGTAGCACCAAGTGTGCCTATTGCTATGGGTAAATCAAAAGCAGAGCCTGTTTTCTTTATATCTGCCGGTGCAAGATTCACCACCAGCTTGGTGCGTGGCATGTAGTAATGATTGCTTTTTATGGCACTTTCCACCCGTTGCAAACTTTCCTTTACGGCATTATCTGGCAGGCCCACAATAAAATAATGTTGCCCTTGGTTGGTTACATTCACTTCTACCGTTATTGTTATTGCTTCTACACCATATACAGCACTACCAAAAGTTTTTACAAGCATGTAGTTTTGTTTTTTTATTTGAAGATAATGAAAAAGTAGAAAAAAAAGGGCTAAGTAGTTTTAAGAATAAAATAACCTATTTAAATCTGGTGTTGATAACTTAAATGTAAATTACATACTTAAATGCCTAGTTATGAAAAAGTTTAGCGTAATATTTGCCATTCTATTCTCAAATTACCTAATTGCGCAAAACCTACAAAGTACTTACCAGCAATTGGCTAGTGTAAATAAAGAATGGGAATTGCAAAAAGATGTAAGCGCAACTTTAAAAAATGCTGAAGCAAAACCATTAGCAGAGCAACAACTCGAGCAATTTCATTTGCAACAAACAGAAATTTTATTGCGCAGTAGAGATGTTTCCAATTTATCTCCTGCTTTAAAAAAACAACGTGCAAAAAACTTGGATATTTTGCATAGCTATTGGCAAAGAGGTTTATTTCCTGTAAATGATTTGCACGAAGGAAGACAGCCTTATTTTATAGATAAATACAAATCTTACTGTGCTGTAGGTTATTTGATACAACAAACAGGTGCAGATGATGTAGCAAAAGAAATAGCTGCGACACAAAATTATAGCTATTTAGAGGATATTACGCATCCTAAGTTAATGAATTGGGTAGCGCATTCTGGTTTAAGTTTGGAGGAGTTGGCACTGATACAGCTTCCCTATTTTGGACCAGCTCCTTGCTATGCAACAGAAATGCATTATAATAATACAGGTGTAGATGTAAATGAATATATTGAGATTCGACAAACTTTTGCGCCCCCAACTTCGACCTCAATGTTACAATTTGATAAAGTTTTGTTTTACGATCAAGTAGGTACATTATACAAAACACTAGATATTTCTCAAATGCAAACACAAGGATCTGGAGGTGCAGGCTTTTTGTATTATTATAGTTTTCCTGCAAATGAAAATTTTACTGATATTGGTTATTTCGAAATTGTAAATAGTGTACCTACCAACAAAGTATTGGCAAAATACAGCTATAATCAAAATACGGTTACACATGAAAGATTGACAAATGATTTTTACGAAGCTGCCAATCCAACTTATATTAGCTATAATTTTGCGGTAGGAGAAAATGAAAGTACATTGGTTGGTAATTCGCTTTCCTTTTGTGGAAGTTTCCCTCCCACTACTTCTACTGGTTTAGGCAATTGGAGATTGCTATCGTCCACATCATCTCAAGCCATTGTTAACGCTTGCATGCTGGTTCCTATTGTGTTGTCAAAATTTGAGTACAGTTTACAAAATAACAATGTAAAATTATTCTGGGAAACAGCTAATGAATACAAAAGTGATTATTACGAAATAGAAAGAAGTATAGATGCTACCAAATTCGAAAAAATTGGGCTAGTAAAAGCTGCGGGTAACAGTGCAAGTACAAGAAAGTATAGCTTTGTAGATAGTAAACCAAATTACTTTAACCATTATCGATTAAAACAGGTAGACCTTGATGGTAAAATAACTTATTCGAAAATACTGTTTGTAAAAGTGCCGCAAGCAAATCCTTTAAAAGTAATAGTAAATCCTGTTGTAAATAATATTCAGTTACAATTGGGTTTTGAAGTGTCTAAAGTAAAAGCTATTAATATTTTTGATTTAATGGGCAGAAAAGTGAAATCGTTTTCCGGAATAATTAATCTGCAAAAATTAGATATGGCAAATATTTCATTGGGTAAATATATATTGGAATTATATACAACTGATGGGAAAATGTATAGTACACAATTTGTAAAAGTAAATTAGTTTGTGTTTACATGAGTTTGCTCCGCCCAATAGATAACTATTTTCTGCAGCACGAAGAACCAACCAAAAGCTGCTTGCAATTTTTGCGTGAGCATATCTTACAATTAGATACAAACATAACCGAAACCTGGAAATATGCAGCGCCATTTTACAACATTAATGGTAAGCGCTTTTGTTATTTGTGGGTTCATAAAAAATACAAGCAACCATATATTGGCATTATAAAAGGGCTATTGATAAACCACCCAGATTTATTGCGAGAAAAAAGAGTAAGTATGAAAATACTGTTGGTAGATCCCGATAAAGATATTCCACTTAAAAAGATTGATAAAATACTAAAAGAAGTATTGGCCCTCTACATATAGCGCAATAAATATAGAAATAAACCTTTTGGATACCTGTAAAGTGAAAAACAAGGATTATATTCGCTAATGATTTTTTTAATCATGTAAAATTTATTTTATGAAGTATATAGTACTTGGTTTTCTCATTTGCGCTAGCATGGTGGCTTGTAACGAAAATTTGCCAGATAAAGATTTATCAATTGTTCCTGAAAAAAAGCCGACTGTAATATCCAATGCTCAAACCGAAAATACTACTGTATCAACTACTTCGGTAGATAACAACCAAGCGAAGCAAATAAATTTGCAACCAAATGGAGGATTATCGCAAACAGCTCCATCTATGCCACAAAACGCAGTAACTCCAAGTGCAGTTCCGGCAAATAATCCTCCTCATGGACAGCCAGGACACGTATGTGGAACAACAACAACTAATGCAACACAAAGCGTGCAACCACAAAAAAATACTGCGCCACAAATGGTATCTCCAGTAGTTGCCAATAATGCAATAAAACCAGCCGTAGCGCCTGCAACTGGAAAAGGCTTAAACCCTGCACATGGTCAGCCAGGGCATAGGTGTGATATTTCGGTGGGTGCACCGCTCAATTCTGCCCCACAAAAAACGCCAGCACCCACTAATGTAATACCAAATGAAACAGCTCCCCAAGTTATTGCAAACCCAGTACCATTAAATTCAGAAACGCCAAAATCTGCTATAGTAAACCCAGTTCCTGTCCCCAATACAAAAGGAAATACAGGTAAAATAAATCCTGCACATGGCCAACCAGGGCATGATTGTAAAGTTGCAGTAGGACAACCGTTACCATAAAAATTAATATACTAGCAATTTTATAGTATAAATTATGTCATTAAATTTCACATCGCTCAATAGCGGCAGTAATGGCAATTGCTATTATATTGGTAACGAAACAGAGGCTGTGTTGATAGATGCGGGCTTGAGTTGTAAAGAAACTGAAAGAAGGATGACAAGGCTCGGCCTGAGCATGAAAAAAGTGAGGGCCATTTTTGTGAGCCACGAGCATATAGACCATGTACGTGGGCTTGCAGGACTAGCAGATAAGTATGCCATGCCTGTATATGTAACGCCTGCTACACAAAAAGGTTGTTATCATTTAAAAAGTGAACATACGACCTCATTCAAGGCTCATGAACCAGTAAACATAGGCACACTATGTATTACAGCCTTTCCTAAATTTCATGATGCGGCAGATCCGCACAGTTTTATTATTACTTGCAATGAATTAACGGTGGGTGTATTTACAGATATTGGAAAACCTTGCGAACATTTAATAAGTCATTTTAAAAAATGCAATGTTGCATTTTTAGAAGCCAATTACGATACCGATATGTTAGCAAATGGAAACTATCCTTCCTTTTTAAAACAAAGGATAAGTGGTGGCGTAGGGCATCTAAGCAATACAGAAGCGTTGGAACTTTTTGTAAAACATAAACCGGCATTTATGAGTCACTTGTTCTTGTCGCATTTGTCCAAGGATAATAACGACCCTATCTTAGCGCAACAACTTTTTGAGAAAGTAGCTGGAGAAACAAAGATAATGGTAGCGAGTAGGTATGGAGAAATGCCTTTGATGAGCATTGCCAAAAATAAAAAACAAGTTTTAACAAAACATACAGCTATCCAAACAAGTTTATTTTAATATTGCGCTTACCTTCATTGCTTCCAAAAAGCTAACAATCAATATATGAAAGTACTTTCACTCCTGTTTATCTTATGCTCTTTTTTTGTAACAAATGCACAAACCCCCGAGCAATTATTAGAAAAAATAAATTCCAGTTATACTGCAGAAAAAATATACATTCAATACGACAAATCAAATTATGTAGCAGGAGAAACAATTTGGTTTAAAGCTTATTTAATGGAAGGCTTTATGCCTTCAACAAAAAGTACTGTTATAGGTATAGAACTTTTAAACGAGTCAGGAGTAATTATTGATAAGAAAGTATTGCCAATAGTAGGCAGTGCTGCAATTGGTGAGTTTACTTTACCTAAGAGTTTGCCTCAGGGTAGTTATATCGTAAAGGCATTTACACAACCTTTAATGAATTTTGGATCAGAAAGATTTTATTACCAAAAAATTAATATTTATAATCCTACAACGCCTGTCAATACCCTTAGTGAACCAGCTGTTTTTTCAGTTTACTTTTTTGCAGAAGGGGGAAATATAATTGCCAATACAAAAAACACCATTGCATTTAAATGCACTGATAAATTTGGTAACCCACAAAACGTATCAGGTAATATCATAGATTCAAAAAACAATGAAATACTTTCTTTTACCAGTACACATAATGGTATGGGTAAATTTGACTTTACACCAAAGCAAGGAGAAAAATATTTTGCAGATTGTATGATGGGCTCTACTCAAAAAAAGATGAAAGCTCTTCCTGACATTCTTGCAGAAGGGATTGCCTTGAATTTAAAAATGAAGGATGGTAAAACAACTTTCAATATAGACGCATCTACAATTCTAAACGAAAACTTAAAGCCCTCCTATATTTTAGGGGTGCAAGAAAATCAAATTGCATTTAAAGTTCCTTTTCAATCTGTAGACAAAAATATTTTTGGACTTATCCCCACTGAAAATCTGCCAACAGGCATCTTACAAGTAACGGTTTTCAACAGAGAAAACAAGCCGCTTGCAGAACGATTGTTGTTTATAAATTCTGGGGACTATATCCCCAACAGCAGCTTTAAATCAGAAAATGTAAACTTAGCTAGTCATATGAAAAACACATTTTCATTTGCCTTAGATGATACCCTAAATGGAACCTTTGCAGTTTCCGTTACAGATGGAAATTTAGAGAAAAGTAAAGAAGATAATATTGTTTCTAGGTTTTTGCTAACCGATGATATTAAGGGACTGGTGTATGATCCAACTTATTATTTTGAAGCAAAAGATTATATACATGAACAAAACTTAGATTTAGTTATGCTTACCAATGGTTGGAGGCGATACAGTTGGGATGAAATATTTACAAATCGTTTTCCAAAAATGGATTTTAAAGACCCTG
>JANMGS010000015.1:0-2520 GCA_031374745.1 Ferruginibacter sp.
TTTATTTTAATAGATACTGCAACGAATACGACGGCGGGTGTAGGGTTTATCAATTGATTGTTCTTTATTGATTAATCATTTTCTAATTTACCCTCGAGTATTTGCCGTAAGGTAGGAGAATAGATTTATTACTGTCTGCCATGCCATAAATTTGGTTTAGCTTAAGGCCTTTGCTATCGTCGAATGTAGATATTATTGCTGATAATATTAGTACAAAAGCCCTGTTTGCGCAAATGTTATATTGTACTCTGTTTTAGAATTCTTTCTTGTCTATTTCGCAATACCAACTAGCTTGACAATCGAAAATAAGACATCCTCCAGGATAATATTTTCTTTTACCAGGCTTTTTGTCTTTTTTAATTTTGCTAGAAATTAGTCCGTAGAGAATAGGAATAACCTCGTCCTTCCTTTTACAAATTGGACATACTCCATCCTTTGTTTTGTCATAAGGGCAAGTAGAAGAGTAATCAATATTTACTTTTTCATAATCTGAGTTGTGAAGATAAATCATATATCTGTTGTCATCTGGATAAGAACGCCGAGAAAATGAAATGTAGAATGTGTCAGAAGGTAAATTGTTGAAATGAAAAGAAAAATCTTCATTAAGTTTTACACTGTCTTTAATGTTTTTTGATGTAAGGATTATATAAACATAGTTAAGTACAAAATCTTTGTTCTCAAAGTCAAGCAGATTTAACTTGCCAGTAATTTTTCCAGTTTGCGAGTGAGATAAAGAAAAACTCATAAGAAAGAATAAGAGAAGTTTGACTTTTTTACTCATTAGTTTGTCATTAAAGGAGTTTCAATAAAATGTGAATATAAAAATTGATTTTTATTGCTTCATAAAAAGTAATACGAACCCAAGCTTACTCAAACAATTCCAATTTATTTTTTGGTCTACGTTTATCTTCCCATTTAAAATTCTTAAGGTATCTTTTTTCGGATGGTATCTGGTTCATTGGATACATGGTACCATTCACATCAGTCACGTATTTAATTTTTTGTACTTCCTCTTTTTTAAAATACACATCTACCACATCGCCACTGGCTCTATTCATTCCTACATACGCACTGTCTTGGTCTTGGGCATAAAAAATAGTTTCGGCAGGTGAGCCCTTTATACGGGCATAATCTATTTTTCCCTCTATAAAATAGGCATTGAGTGTGCGCCCGGCCGCTTGGTTGTACATGGCTGGATTTTGCTGGTTGGTTACTTGGCTATTGTTAAAAACATACACCCTTTTTGGTTGTTGTTTTTCTGTAAACAAATACATGGTATCGCCCGTTATCTGATTTTTTTCTTTCCACACTATCGGGTCTCTAAACATCCGAAAAACAGAATCTTCGGTACTGTAATACATGCTATCGCATACCGCTTGCGAGCTATCGTTGTAGATGCGTACATGGTTATACCCAAGTATGTAGCGTATGCTATCTTGGGGTGTTTTGGTAAGCACTTGTTTGTTATTTGCTGTATCTACTTTGGTGTAATAATTTTTTGCAGTATCACTGCTTAGTAAAATTTGAGCACTATCTTTTACAAAAACGGTATTTTTTAAAGCATTTTTTTTCACTGTTAGTTTTCTAAAACTGCTATCATACACTCTCAATCCGCTAAACAAAGTATCTGCCGCTATATAAGTACTGTCCTTGTCTTTTACCAAAACAATTACTGGTTTTCTGGTTGCCAAAAATGAATTGGTTTTTTTATTGCTTTCAATATAGTCACCTATGACAATTATATGGTTTATACTGTCTACAAACTTTGCCCGACCTTTCAAGATTGAAATGCCAGTAGCATCATCATTGAATGTTGTATCTGCAATGGTAGAAAATGTACTATCACTAATCATCGTCCTGCCATAGAATTCGGATATGCCTGTCTGCAAATTGTATATGCCATTTTTGGAACGAATGGTTTTACCATCCTTTGTTTTTACTAGGGTGGGAGATATGAGTGTGGCTATTTTAAATGCTGAATTGTATTGCAAACTATCTGCTTTAATATCATACTTGGGATCTACTAAGTGTACATAGTTTTTAAAGAAAACATCTTTGGTATCGGAATAATAAATGGCATCGCTGCTAGTAAGTACTGTAGTACCGTTTACAACTTTGCCGCCACCCTGGTAGGTAGCAATGCCAGTAGCTACATTGTATACCAAATCGTTTGTTGTAAGGCTTGCTTTACCATCTGTTAGTCTTACGTTTCTTTTTAGATAAGCTACCCTTTCTTTACCTACATAGCGAAGATAATCGGCATAGGTATTCACTGTATCGGCATCGTTTATATGTACATGACCAAATACTTCTGCAATATTGGTACGTTCATTTATAACAATGCTATCGCCAAAAAGTTTGGTGTTGCCTTGCTTTACGATGGCATTGCCAGCAATCGTTTTTAAATTGGTAGAATCATCCAAAGTAATAAACCGGATGCTATTCCCATTAAGAATATAAATTTTATTGATACTGTCTGTGGGAGCTGTTTGGGCTACAATATTTTCTGTAACACAAATA
>JANMGS010000016.1:0-1548 GCA_031374745.1 Ferruginibacter sp.
CTATTAAAACAATCCAATGTTTCTACCGATAAAGCTTTGGAAAATGAAACAGCAGTTTCCGAATCCCAAAAAACACAAGCGCCGGTACGTACCATTACGAAATATGTAAGGGTACGAGAGAAACAACCTAGGAGAGCGCCTGTAACCAACAATGATCCGGTAAATCAAGCTCCTGCTCCTACTCAATCGGAATCAGGTACAGCTAATAATGGAACTGGCCCAGTAACAACTCCACAAACAGTGCCTCAAAAGAAGAAAGGATGGAGTGATGCCGCTAAAGGTGCAACCATTGGCGGTGTAGGTGGTGCAGTAGCAGGTGCAGTTATTTCAAAAAATAAAGGCAAAGGTGCCATCATTGGTGGGGTAATAGGTGCTGCTGGTGGCTATATTATAGGAAGAAAAGCAGATAAAAAATCCGGTAGGGCTCAAGTAGCTACTCCGTAATCATAAAAAACAGCGATTGTTTAATTACAATCGCTGTTATTATTTTTAAACTAGCCTCTATAATGCTTCGTCTTCTGCTGCCTTTTTTAAAAAAGCTTTTTCTTCATCTGTAAGAAAATGATATCCTTTCTGATTTATTTTATCTAAAATTTCATCTACTCTTTTTTGCGTTATGTTGCTAGTTTTTGTATAGGGTTTTCTATCGCCTGTGTTGTAAAAAACAGCATCTTTTTTATTTTCCTTTTTCTCCTTTGGGTCAAATAAGTGTTTAATATAATTGTATGTTTTATTCATCCATACACTTCCATCTTTGCCCTTTCTTAAAAATAGTACAAATAAGAAACCTGCCGTAGCACCACCTAAATGGGATAAGCTATAAGCTGCTCCAAAACCTGCCACACCTGCAAAATCTATCAAAATATATATAGCCATGAGCACCCAAATAGGAATGCCACCACGTATTTGGGTAAAAAAACGGTAGCTTGGCGCTAGGGTAGTTGTAGCCATAGCAACAGCCATCACACCCGCATTTGCTCCTAATAAGCCGGCGGTTTGCCTCATTGTAGCAAGGGGAGGAATTAAATAATATGCCGCAATAAAAAATACAGCACCCAACAAACCGCCATAGATATAAATAGGAATAATTTTTTCATTGCCAGCCATTTCTTGCAAAATATATCCGAATGCCCACAACCATATCATATTGGTTATACCCCTTATAACTCCCCCTGGCACAGACCCATAAAATGAATCGCTGAACATGTAAGTGATAAAAGTCCAAGGTCTTTCTGAAAGCGTTGTAAGATTTGCCGGTAATTCGAACCAGCGTACTACATGCGAATAAAAAAAGTCAGGCGATTTGCTGTCTACAAATACGGCCACTTGTATTACCAGTAGCACCAAGAAGAATATTACGTTTATAGCAAAAAGAGCCATAAGTGCATTTCCATCGGCACCAAGTAAAAACCTACTGCCTTTCTTTTTTTTATAATCCTCTTTATGAAAACGATCAGATTCTCCCATTAGAATTTATTTATTATGCAAAAATACAAAGGGAAATTGATGTATGGATAAATTGGGTGCATTTAAAAATGTAGCAGTTTG
>JANMGS010000035.1:0-2729 GCA_031374745.1 Ferruginibacter sp.
ACCAGAAATATTGGAAAGTAACGTAAAGGCGTTGCAAAGTGGTTATAATTTTGGGGATACCACCGAAACTTTTTCGGCACGTTACACCGTGCAAAAAGCCATTATGGAGTCTGGTACTTATCGTTCTATGATGGGCAACCAGGCACTTTCTTATGGTTTAATTGCAGCTTCACAAAAAAGTGGGTTGCCTATATTTTTGGGGTCCTATCCAATTACACCTGCATCAGATATTTTACATGAACTAAGTCGCCACAAATCATTTGGCGTGCGCACTTTTCAGGCCGAAGATGAAATAGCAGCTATTACATCTGCCATTGGAGCCAGTTATGGAGGATCGTTGGGTGTAACAACAACTAGTGGGCCTGGTATGGCGCTTAAAGCAGAAGCTATGGGGCTTGCCGTGATGTTAGAAATTCCATTAATAATAATAAATGTGCAACGTGGCGGACCAAGTACAGGATTGCCAACCAAAACAGAACAAAGCGATTTGATGCAAGCATACTATGGTAGAAATGGTGAATGCCCTATGCCTATTGTTTCTGCTAGCACACCTACCGATTGCTTTGAGGCTGTGTATGAAGCAGTGCGCATATCTGTGCAACATATGACACCCGTTATATGCTTGAGCGATGGCTATATTGCCAATGGTGCCGAACCATGGAAATTTCCGCAAAGTGCAGATTTGCCTGAAATAAAAGTGAGTTTCAAAACACAATTAGGAGATCATGAAGATAAGTTTCAACCTTATTTGAGAGATGAAAAACTGGCTCGGCCATGGGTAATACCGGGTACGCCAGCTTTGGAGCATAGAATTGGAGGGTTAGAAAAGCAAAACATTACAGGAAACATAAGTTACGAGCCAGAAAATCATCAGCTAATGGTGAAACTTAGGCAAGAAAAAGTAGATAAAATCGCTCAATATATTCCAGATCAAAAATTGGATAGTGGACCAGAAAAAGGAAAAGTGTTGGTAATAGGCTGGGGAAGTACTTATGGATCTTTAAAGAGTGCATGTGCCCAGTTGCAGGCAGAAGGGGCATCTATTTCGCATGCACATTTACGGTACATAAGGCCATTTCCTAAAAACTTGGGTGATATCATTAAAAACTTCGATAAAGTTTTGATACCCGAATTGAACAATGGACAGTTGGTGAAAATTATAAGAGATGTTTATTTTACGGATGCTGTAGCTTTTAATAAAATAATGGGCATTCCGTTTACCAAAACCGAATTGGTAGATAAAATGAAAGAAATGCTTCAATAAAGTCAACTAAAAATCCCGATGTTTTTGCATCGGGATTTTTAGTTTAATATTAAACTACTTTATCTTCTCATTCTTTCTCTACCAATAATTACACTTATTTTTAAATTAACTGTAAAAAAGCCATCATTATTTTTTACGGTACCACGCTTTCCCCCAGCAAATGTTCTTACTTCAATTTGTCTATCAGATAACATTTCTGCAAGTTCCGCTTTTTGTGTCGAAAGTCCATTCGCAGGGTTTCTGAACCATGATTTATCTGCATATTTATCGCTTAAATCGTCTAAATAATCTGTAAAGGTTTTACGATAAACCACCTCCCCTCTTAAATTAATAAGTGGAGATAATTCATATTTTACACCAGCACCCAAGGGGATATTTAATTGTTGCAAAGCGTAGTTATTCGTGCCAGTTTCTACTAGTCCTTGCCCTTCTGTATGGAGTGGTTGTAAATCTATGTAATTATTACCCAATTTTGTTTGAGGGTTAAACGAAAAATAACCAATACCGGCCAAAAGGTAGGGAGATGTTCTTGGGGGTGTGGTTTCTTTTGCTGGCCAATCTACAAAAATATACATTGGGTGTATTTCCAGCATAGCGTTTACATCAGTAATAAAACTTCTAAAATTAAGGTTTCTATTAAAACGTTCTTTAGCTATATCGGTAATACCTATAAGTACATTATCATTTCCAGAAACTTGGCCAAATGTACCTTCTAATCTAAGCGCAACTGCATTTTTGTATGCAACGCTAAAGAAAACACCCCCACTAATATGTGTCTTACCCATATTGAGGTCTTTCAAAAATTTCTTGCCAATTCCTTTGTGTCCACCCATATCTGTTAAGCAGTTCATTGCATTTACAGATATTCCCGCTTCATATAAAAAGGGTGTATCATAATAATCTCCATCAAAAAAGTAATATTGTGCTCTTGCACTTTGCGTACCAAAAAGGAAAATCGAAAAAAGCGAACTAAATAAAAATACTTTCTTCATCATTGTAGAAGTTATAGGTATATTTTGGATATAATACTATTTTGATGCAAATAAAGTAATTATTCTTCATAAATAGAAAGGGTATGAAAGAATTATTAATAGTTTAATAAATGACAAAGGATATTAAACAATTCATAACCTGCTTCTTACAAGCTATTAATAAGCTATAATTACTTCAAAACCTATTTTGAAAGATACATTTTATTTTTTTTGCAAATAAGGTAATATTACTTTAACTCATTTTTGCTTGTTTTATTGCATAAAAATGGAAATTTTCTAATGGAAAATATTCAAGAACAGTATTACTTAAAAATTTTACTTTTTGTTATCTATCAATTAGCATAACATAAAGTTGCAAATATGTATCCAACAAAGAAATTGTAATAGCATATTTTTATCGAGAGATACTGAAGAAACCTACCGAAAACTCATCTTCAACAAACGGGTACAAAAAGTTTGATTTGCTAATAAAT
>JANMGS010000039.1:0-2170 GCA_031374745.1 Ferruginibacter sp.
TTTATTTGTGCCCTCACTTAAAAAGCTAGGTTTTACTTTGCTAACCTCGGTGCTTCAGCCCGAGGTTGCAAATACAAAGTATGTGGCTTTAGCCATGACTATTAAATAGAAATACTTTTAAATTGGAGATATTCTTTTAAAAAAATACAGTAATTAAAAAAGCTACCTGAGAAGATGGGCTTTCATTAAGTAAAGCGATTTATTTCAACTCAATTTCAATCACTCCATTCTTTCCTTTATCTCCATATTTTTTTGTAGCTGCTTCGCCTTTTAAAACATGAACGGATTTAATTTGCTCAGGTTTAATTTTCAAATCCATTTCTGCAGCAGTCATTTCTTTTCCATCAACAATTACTAATGCATCTTTATATGCTCCAGATATAGCAGAAGTAGTTGTAGTATTTGAATTTGTTCCAGTGCCTGTTATGGTTACTGTATTGTTTTTATTTGTTGTGCTAACACCAGTAATAATTGGCGATGCGGTTTTTACAGCTTTTTTTGTTTGGATGATGATGACACCATTCTTGCCTTTATCTCCATAGGCAAGAATAGCAGATTTACCTTTTATAACGCTGATAAATTCAATTGTATTTCCATCAATATTATTTAGTAGCATTCCTTTAGGCTGCTCAACACCGTCAATAATTACCAATTCATTATTAGGGTTAATAAAGTTTGAATAGTTAATGGTTGGTTTAATTCTTACAGAAGTATAAGGATTGCCTGGCCCATCTTTACTTGCATTTGTAGTAATAGAAACTGTTGTTTCTTTTAGCTCTGGTACTTTGCCATACTTACTTTCATAAATTGATTTTGCTGCATCCCAATCCGTTAATCGTACAGCTTCCAATATTTTTTTATTTTTATCTTTTACAATTATTATACATTCTCCGGCATCATCTGCCACACTTAAATAAAAACCCTTTTCATTTAAAGCAGTTTTTTTCTTTTCAATAGGTGGCGGCGGTGGTGGAGGATTCAGCTGCCCGTATTTTTCTTCAAATCGTTTTTTATCATCTGCATTGTTTAAATCATACTCTTCTTTTTTGCCATTTTTTAATTCAAGCGTTATTTTATTTGCACCATCTTTTTTGGTAACGTTCATGCTTTTAATATCAGCAGGTAAATAAGGCTCAGAAATTGGAGCAATAGGACTTAAAGGTGCAATAGGAGCAGATGGCGCTGCAATAGGTGAAAGCGGAGCAAGCGGGGCAGTTGGTTCAACCCATTCGCCGTATTTTTTTTCAAATGCTTTCTTCTGCTCAGCATTATTCATGTTATATACTTCGGTCTTACCATTATTTAATTTTAGGGTAATGGTGTACTTGCCACTTGATTTTTTTACATCAATCTCTTTCACATCAGCAGTTAATGGTTTGTCTTTTGGTGCTAAGGGATCGGTAGGGGTTTTAATAACAGTTATTTCTACTAATGGCGGAGTTGGTACTGGAATGGTATCGGCAACAGCAATTGTATTCATTGCTTCCATTAATTGCTTACGTTGACTAAATGCCATTAGCATTATAGCTACTACAGGTACAAGCAGGAGATATTTTACCAGCCTGTATGGTTTGCTTTGTTGTTTGTTCATCATAATAATTCTGTTTTTCAATTTTAAAAAGTGAAAGTGATTTGCTGCAGCTATATTATTCTGTAATCCAGAAACTTTTAATAAGTTGTATTGATAATGTTTGGCATCAATACCGCTTTGCAGTACTAATTTATCAGTTAGGTATTCTAGATTTTGTTTTAGTTCATTTTTTAAAAGCCAGGCAAACGGATTAAACCAAAATGCAATAGTTAGTATTTCGCCCAGCAAAATATCAATAGTATGCTTTTGTTGAATATGGAATTGCTCATGCTGAATAATTTCATGCATCTCCGCATCGGTATGCAGTAAAGGATTTATATAAATTTCGTTAAAAAAAGAAAAGGGGTTGATGCGTTCCTCTAACTCTACAATCTTAAAATTTGCTTGTGTATTTATTCTTTTATTTTTCCTAAGCTGTATAAGTGCTTTCATTTGCAATGTCAGGCGAATTGCCATAACTATAATTCCTGCAAATAATAGATTGTAAAAAATTTCATGAACCAAATTTTCTTCAGACGTAATTGCTGAAAAACTTAAGTCAGTAATATAATTTATAAAAACCTGTTGCCTGTTTGTTTG
>JANMGS010000061.1:0-2626 GCA_031374745.1 Ferruginibacter sp.
TTATGTTTAAGAATTTTTGCAATATGCGACTGAAGTGTTTTATCATTTTTAGTAATAGTACCTAACTTTTCCACTGTTACAAAATCAAAACTTTCTTCTTTTGCAATTTGTAAAATCTTTTCGCCTTCTGCTCCGCTTATAAATTCGCCTTTGTTGTTTAATAATTTTAATGCATTCCATTCTTTGGGATTGTGGCTTGCTGTAAGAATTATTCCACCATCGGCATTTAAGGAAACCACTGCCATTTCTACGGTGGGTGTGGTGCTTAAATCGGTATCAATTACATCTATACCCAAGGCTGTTAATGTAGCTGAAACAATATTGCTCACCATTGCACCACTGATGCGACCATCTCTACCAATTACTACTGTTGTATTCTCCGTTGCATTTTCTGACTGTGTTTTGAGCCAAGTGCCATAAGCTGCTGCAAATTTTACCACATCCAATGGGGTAAGGTTATCGCCTGACTTTCCGCCTATTGTGCCTCTAATGCCCGAAATACTTTTTATTAATGCCATGCTTTTTACCTGATTTTAAGGAAGGCAAAGGTACAAAATAGTGAGGGAAAAGAACACGGATGATAGAGATTAAATAGAATGCAGGGATGAGGGAACACGGATGACACGGATTAAACGGATTAAACGGATTAAAAGGATTAAAAGGATTTTTGGTTGGATTTCGGTTTAAATGTTGTGAAATGATGGTTGGGTAGAAGATGGAACACGGATAACACGGATTAAACGGATTAATTGGATTAAATGCAGGGGAGATGGGACACGGATGACAGGGAAGAGGGAACACGGATGACACGGATTGAACGGATTAATTGGATTAAATGCAAGAGAGATGGGACACGGATGACAGGGAAGAGGGAACACGGATGACACGGATTAAATGGATTAAAGGGATGTTGGATGGAGTGCTGAAAAATGATGAAAGTAGGTGAACTGCTGAAATTTTACGCCCGATAGTAGTAAAAAGCCCGGAATGAAGTGTGCGACGTAGGAGCGAAACGAAATGAGGACCTGCCTTTGCCGGCAGGCAGGCTTGTAACGGATAGCCCCGCAATTCTGCGGGGTAAACTGGAACCAATGTTGAAAAACAAACCAATTTTCCCGTCCAAAAATCAAAAATAATTTTCCCAGTTAATCCTTTAATTTTGCCCACATGCTAGATACCTGGTTTAAAGATTGGTTTAATTCGCCTTACTATCATCAATTATACGCACACCGAGATGAGCAAGAGGCTGCTGCATTTATAGATAATTTAGTAGCGCATTTGAAGCCTATTGCGGGAGCAAAAATGCTAGATGTTGCTTGCGGAAAAGGGCGGCACAGTATGCAGCTTGCTGCAAGCGGATTTGATGTAACGGGCATAGACCTGAGCAGCGAAAGTATTGCAGAAGCTTTGAAAAGCGAGGGAGAACATTTGCATTTTTATGAACATGATATGCGCCTCCCATTTTGGATAAATTATTTTGATATTGTGTTTAATTTTTTTACAAGCTTTGGATATTTTAAAACACAACGTGAGCATGACAATGCCATACGCAGCATTGCAGAAGCCATTAAACCAAATGGCATTTTTGTGATGGACTATTTAAATGTAAAATTTTCTTCCAGCCAAACCATTGCAGAATCTGCACAACAAATTGGCGATACTACTTATACCATAAGCAAATGGAACGATGACGATCATTTTTATAAAAAGATAATGGTGGAAGATGCAGCACTTGCCAAACCTATGCAATACACCGAAAAAGTAGCCAAATTTACCTTAAGTGATTTTGAAAAAATGTTTGCCAAGCAAGGCTTGAAGATAAAAGAAGTATTTGGTGATTATCTTTTTGGTAAATACGATGAAGTAAATTCTGCAAGGTTGATAATGATTGCAGAGAAAGCCCCTTAAGGCCCCCTAAGGCCCCCTAAACCAGCCTGCCGGCTGGCAGGTCCCCCGAAGGGGGACTTGTGAACACCGTAACATTGGTGGGCAGAAATTTCAATTAGAGTTTTTTTTGAATTATTTATTCCTATTATTCAGCAGCATCCACTTAGCTGTTTCATAAATACCAGAAGTTAGTTTGCCCATTTCCTTTTTTACAGAATCCTTTTGAATAGGGCTTAACATGATAGAATCTATTGTTACGGAAACCAGTTCATCGTTTTTCATGTGTATGTTTTTACGATAAAAATATTTTTCATTTACAACCCCTATCCAACCTGGCGCATGGTATATGATGAAAGCTGCATGTTGCTTTTTAGTTTTGTCTAACAAGTCTCTCCCTAGTGTAGAATTGGTATATGGCTGCTGTATCATACTAGCAACCGTTGGCAAAACGTCTATTTGCGAAACAGGCTCTTCGTGCAATGCCGGTGTAAGCAAAGCAGGTGAATAAAACAACAATGGAATGTGCTCGTCTGCCAATCGTTGTTCGTTCCAAGCTTTTGGATAAACGGCCGTAGCATCGCCTTCTAAGCCATGATCCCCTACAAAAATGAATATCGTATTTTCAAAATATTTTTCTTTTTTGGCTGCTTCTATAAATTTTTTAAAACAGTAGTCTGTATAAGCAAATGCGTTGTATTCTTTGAGCGATTCGAAGCCATATTTTAATAATTCCTCTTCC
>JANMGS010000073.1:0-3736 GCA_031374745.1 Ferruginibacter sp.
GTTATTTGCCAATGGTAATGATTGGTTTGGTTGGGGTAAAGGGAGGTAAAATGTAAAAAGTTCATAGAGTAAAAAAGTTTATAGAGTAAAAAGTTTACAGTAAGATATCATTGAATACTCGTAATTTTTCTTATGCGTACATTTTCTAGAATTGCCTTTATTTGTAATCTCTGTTTTATTGTGTCTGCAATAATGCGGGTAGTGGAACTAACCAAGAGAGCGCATGGCAATAATAATGCGGCTATACCTTTACCTGTTGTAGAAGGCACCATAGTGATACTTGGCTTTATTGCTATTTTTGTGAATTTAATTTTTGTAATTGCCGTGTTAGTTAATAAATTTAGTAAAAAGCAATTGTTGATATCAAATTTTTTGCTTTGGTTTAATTTGATTTTATTCCCCGTAGAAATTTGGTATTCATTTTTTTCGAACATCATTAGATAAATATGCGGCTCGAGCAATATAAAATTTAAAAAATGATAAGCTCCATTTTAAAAGATAAATCAACCAGGCTTTTTCTTATAATAACTGCCTTCTTTGTAGCCAATGCCTTAATTGCAGAATGTATTGGAGGTAAAATATTTTCTTTGGAAAAACTGTTTGGAGCTACTCCTTTAAACTTTACTTTATTTGGGCAAAGCGGTTTAGCCATCAGCCTCACTTGTGGTGTATTGCTATGGCCACTAGAGTTTATAATGACGGATATTGTAAATGAATATTATGGTCCAAAAGCTGTTCGTACCATTTCATACATAGCCATAGCTTTAATTGCTTATGCTTTTCTAATGTTTTACATGGCCATGCATATACCAGCAGCCGATTTTTGGTATGGTACAAAAGTGAAAGAAGGTGTGCCCAATATGAGCAATGCATTTAATGCAGTTTTTGGCCAAGGTATGTGGATTATTTTGGGCAGCATCGTCGCTTTTTTTGTGAGCCAAATTGTAGATGTAACCGTTTTTCATAAAATAAAAAAAATTACAGGAGAGAAAAAAGTTTGGCTACGTGCTACAGGCTCCACTTTAATATCTCAATTGGTAGATAGTTTTATTGTTCTTTTTATTGCGTTTTATCTGGGTAATAATTGGTCTATCCAATTGGTGTTGGCAATCTGCTTGGTAAACTATGCCTACAAATGTACGGTTGCAATCATACTTACTCCGCTTATTTACCTTTTAGAAAATAGGATAGAAAGATACCTTGGAAAAGAAACTGCTTTTCAAATGAAGCAAGCTGCCATGGGTAATTGAAATGCAGAAAGTACCATTTTTAAAATCATTTTTATAATTTCTTAGTTAAACAAAAAGCCACCTCTATTTTTAAGAAGTGGCTTTTTGTTTGAAATTATTTAGTTAAACAATAGTATTTATAGTTTTTGGAATTGTGTCCTGCTGGTAATACCCTTACCAGTAATTTCTATATAATATATTCCTTTACTTAACTGACCAACGTTTTGCATAAAATTATTGTTTCCTTTTTTTACATACATAGCAGTTTGTAAGATTACACTACCTGTGTAATCAAAAATACGCAGCATAACGTTGCCTGTATTAGGCGAAACAATATTTCCTTTTACATCATTAAAATCCGGATTGGGCACTACACTAATACTTGCTTTCGTAATGGGCAATGTAATGGCAATTATATTTGAATAGTTGAATGAACCATCTTTATTGATAATTTTTAACCTGTAGTAAAGTATGTTCGACAATTGTTCAATTGCATCATTATCTGTAAAGCTGTAATTTAAAAAACCATTGTTATTACCTGTTGCAGTTACAAATGTTATTTGTTTAAAATTATTTCCATCTACACTTCTTTCCAGTTCAAAACCTTTTGTATTTACTTCATTTTCGGTTTTCCATTTAAGGAGTGTAGATAAATTGCTTTGCAAACTGCCGTTGAAAGTAGTTAAATCTACAGGTAAAACTACATTGTTGGCAGCAAAATAGAAAGAGGAGAAACTAGATACAGCCGTTTGCAAAACATACCCGTTTGCGCCGTGCTGAAGATCTTGAATTAACGTATTTGTAGGAAGAAACGATGTGGTACTGCTTGACAATACTGCACTACATGGGTCGTTATTTTTTAGGATTTTTACATTAATTATGGAAGTTACACCACTGGATGGGGCTGCAATAATTGCATCCAATTCGGCCTTGGAAAAATAGAGCCTCACTTTTACAGGAGTAGCATATGGCCCTGTTACAGCAGGTGTAATGGTAATATTCCTATCAAGATATTTTACGCCGCTTGCAGACCTTATGGCCCCTGAATTCTTATAAAACGAAGAAGTAACCAAGCCAAGGTTTTGCCCCATGGCGTTTATTTCTGCTAATATGTCTCCATCGGGACCAGTAATAGGTACCCATAAAGCATTGTTTGTAGCATCAATTGTGACAGCAGTACCAGCATTACAAGTATTTACAGGTCCATCAGTTACTTCGATTGATTTAGGTAATTTACTAACGCCTGGTGCTACATTTACCGAATCGTAACCCAAAAAAGTATATTTAATTACACAACCAGGGCAGCCTGCAGCACTAGGGTTGGCCGTGCCAGGGCCAGAAGTGGCAGATGAGTTATCCATCACTACAAAAATATCTTTACCATTGGCTGAAAATGCTATATCTCTGTATCGGTTACTACTTTGAAAATAAGTAATGGTATCGCCTACATTACCTGCGGATCCTCCAACGTTGCTTGGCATTGTAGTGGTGCCGGTTGTACCTAAATTAAGTTTAATGAGTCTGCCCCACTTCAGCCCTGCTGCAACTAAAGACCTGTTCCACCCGGGTATTGCTTTATTGCTGTATAAATCCAAGCCAGACCATCCTTCGGACTCCCATCCACCGTTGCCCGGGTTGGTTTGCCAATTGGTTCGTATGGTTGTACGTGAAGAAGGATAAGCAGAAAAAAGCGGATCTTGATAGGCACCTGTTTTTAACGCATTGGTATTCATTGTGTTTTTATTGGTGTTTTCATTACCAATAGGAGGGCAGCTCGACTGGCCCAAATATGGGCTGGTGTAAGGAGATGTGGGAGTATAACCTGGGTTGGGATAGTACCATGTTATTACTCCATCAGTATATGGTGCTCCTGCAGTTACACTCGTATCTGTTCCACTATTGGTAGTGCCATTGTAATTACCATCGGCTGCAAAACCAACAACAAGTGGATGGCCGTAGTTTTTAAATCTATCAATTATATTGATCTCATCATCGCTGTAAGGACCATGAGAAGAACTGTAAAGAATATTGGTTGAGGTATCATAAGCAAAACCTTGGGAGTTTCTTAAACCGATACTGTAGATTGCTCTGTTGCTCGCAAATGGATTTGAAATAGGTAACCACTTAGCAGCACCTACTCCAGGTTGGCCAACTGTGTCGAGATTATACCTCAATACTTTGCCTTCAACAGAAAAAGAATCCTGAGAATTATTTGGCCTGTATCTGTTATAAAATTGACCCGCCCCCATATCGCCCTGACCCATAAATAAAAATGGCGTACCATTTTTTACCACAGGCGCTATCGTTAAACGTTGAGAATTATGATCGCTGCTGCCTGGTAGTCTGGCTTCAATTACCCTCGGATCCATTAACCTGCCTCCAACATAAGTAAACCGTACAAGTTTGTTCTGAAAAATAGCGCCGTTTGGATTTGTGTTGGAAATGAACCTCCACACATAAGTGATATATACCCAATCCCTACTCAAACCTTTACCAAAATCAGGGTG
>JANMGS010000082.1:0-5131 GCA_031374745.1 Ferruginibacter sp.
TACTATTTTAATTCTAGGTCATTATACTTGCTTAATTTAAATAGTAGAAAGATAAATAACTAGTTAGACTAAATATAAATAATGTAGTAGCAGAAATTAAAAATACCTTTAAGTATTTTGTGTTTATTTTCTTATAAAAATAAACACAAAATAAAAAAGGTATAAGTTCAAAAAGTTGAGTAAGGTATGCTAATATTTTCAATATTTAACAGTTAATTTCTATCAAATGTAATTAACAGTTATCCAATATCAAAATAAATTATTCAAATTATTAGCAGAACATTTCAATAAGACCTAATACTACATTCCAAAGCATAATAATAAATTTTTGGGGTTAAGAATATTTAATTTTATAATGCAAATATGGCCTCATACGTAACAATACGCAATAGCCTTCTCTGCTTAAGTAATTGTACGAATTACACAAAAGTCAATACAGCAAAGGGTTATAACATATTTTAGCCATTCACCCAACCAACTCTTAACGCAAATATACGTAAAATCTACCGTAAATTTACTATTCAGTTTGAGTAAGATTACTTAGTAAATAAGACAATAAAATGGGAGTTATGAACAGTTTTTTAATAAAGTGGATATCTTTTTAGCCAAAAAAATCTTAAAAAAAAGATAATTAGCCGACCTTTAGGTAATGTTTTTTATTAAAAGATTACAGCATCTAAGTACAAACATCACCATATATTTTATTAAAAGCTAGATATTTACCCCAAACAATGGCCAACGCTCACCTGATTAAAATTGCAATTGCAGATGACCACAAGATTTTTAGAGACGGTATAAAAATGGCCCTAGCCAACAAAGAAAACCTTAAAATGCTTTGGGAAGCCGAAGATGGCAAGGATATGATGCACAAAATATCGGTAAAACTGCCCGATGTATTGCTCATGGATATTCGTATGCCCGAAGTAGATGGTATAAATGCCCTGCAAATTCTGCGCAAAGAATACAATAGCATTAAAATTATTGTGGTCACCATGTACGACGATGAGCAAATGATAAACAAGATGATGGAAATGGGCGCCAATGCCTACCTTACTAAAACCACCGACCCAGAGGAAATATACAAAGCCATTCTTACTTGTATGAACGAGGAGTTTTATTTCAACGACCTCGTAAACAAAGCGGTAATGGGCAAGCTGATGCAGAAAAAGAATGTGCGCCATCATTTTGCAGACGCACTTCCCATTATATTTAGCGATAAAGAAATAAAAATCTTAAAACTACTAGCAGAAGATAAAACCACTGAAGAAATATCTAAAATTATTTTTTTGAGCCCCCGCACCATAGAAACCATTAGGCAAAACATGAAAAGTAAAGTAGGTGCTAAAACAATTGGTGGTTTGATTATGTATGCGATGCGGAATAAGTTGATTGAGTAAAGCCCTCTCCAGCCCCCACTATCTCCCCCGAAGGACAGCCCCCACTATCTCCCCCGAAGGGGGAGGACATCTGGGAGATGGTAGCGAAGATTTGCGTTTGAGAAAAACTAAATTTCCACATAACCTTACAGAAAAATCAGGAATAATATCTGTGAGCTGATATTAAAAAAATGATCAGAACTATCTGCGAAAATATCTCACAGATTTCCCTCTGTGCCTGTCCCGCTTATTGCCTTATGTGTGGATACATTTATGATATAAAAAAGGAACACGGATCACACGGACTTTCCTGCCGGTAAGCTGGCTGAAAGGATTTTTATTGATAAACAATAAGGATTTCATTTTTTTACTTCGCAAAAAAATCCTTTTTAAATCCATTCAATCCGTGTCATCAGTGTACCAATTGCATTTGTGTCCACTCGATAAGCTTATTGCGGGAGAGAGGATGTGTGAAGCTAAAACGTAACCAACCCATTCTTCACTGCATAAATAGCCAACCCCACCCTACTCTTCACATCCAATTTATCAAACAACTCATCTCGGTATGCATCTATTGCCCGGGCAGTGATACCTAGTTCGGCAGCTATTTCTTTATAAGTAAGATCTGTACTGGCCAGTTTAAGAAAAGCTATTTCCTTTTCATGCAACAAGCCTTTTTCCATAGTGGATTGTCCTTCATTGTTTTTGAAAAAAAACGAAGCCAATTTACCCGTTGTTGTATTGCAATAATAATAACCATTGTCGGCTACAGAAAGTATGGCCGTTTTTAAATCATTGGGGTGTATATCTTTTTTTAAAAAACCTCGTACACCCATTTGCAACAAACGAATAAGCGCCACTTCACTATCATACATAGTAAGCACCAGCATTTTTATTTGCGGATAGTTATCTTTCAGCCATTGAGCTGTAGCATATCCATCCATTACCGGCATGTTAAGGTCAAGCAAAACAATATCTGGCAATATGCCTTTTTTTATTTCATGAATAAATTCTTCTCCATTGGCAGCTACACCCACTACCCTGCATCCCTCAAAATTATTAACAAGACCTGCTAGTGCATCCCGCAGTACAATATGATCGTCTGTAAGAAATATTTTATGCGATGGAGAAGCTTTCATACATGATTTATTTTAATAGAAATATGTTTAAACTAAAGTAGGATTTATTTACAAACATTAACGTAATTAGCAAATAGGGTTGTCAACCTTTATTGGTAATTTCTAAATAAATGTATCGTAAAAAGGTTGACAACCCTTGACCAATGCTAATTTTTTGTTTCTGCTGCCACTTGCAATGGCACAATAATTTTCAACACGGTTCCTTTTTGTTTTGAACTCCAGATTTCACAAAACCCATCAATCATTTTTGCCCTTGCTTGCATATTTTTTATTCCTTGCCCGTTGTATGCATTTGGGTTAAATCCTTGCCCATTGTCAGTAATAGACACTGCCATGTTTTCTGGATTAAAATCCACCAAAATTTTTACTAGCGTTGCATTGGCGTGTTTTACAACATTCTGCAATGCTTCCTGCACGATCCTAAACAAAATCAATTCTCGTTTACCTTCTAAAAAAACGGCTTCCCCTTTTACTTCAAAACTGGTATTGAACAAGGCCGTTTTATTTAATTGTTGCACTTCAAATTCTATGGCTGGCACAAAACCATTTGCCAAAATAATATCTGCGCTCATGGTACGGCTAATATCCCTTAAATCGGTAATGGCATTGCCAATGGTATTAATAGTTTCTTCCAATTCAACCTGGTGGGTGTTTTGCACACTAATCAGTTGCAATTTCACTAACGCTAGCTTTTGACCCACATTATCGTGTATTTCTCTAGATATATTGATAAATGTTTGCTCTTGTACTTCTATCTGAGCCTGCAGCAAGGCATTTTCGTGGGCTATCGCAATACTTTGTAATGCTTGGTGGTGGGCATTTTGTTTTTGTTTGTAACGGTAAATTATAAATACAATAAACAAGCTCAACAATAAAAAGAGCACCGTAAATATGATGATGAACAAAAATATTAGTTGTGTCGGGTTATACATATCATGGATTTTAAAAAGCAAAAATTCATTATTAAGTAGCCAGTAGCAACAAAACAGCCGAAGAACATCATAGTGTTATAAGGAATTTGAAATGCCAGGAAATATTTATGCATAATCGAAAAAGGCAATATTAATCCAGTACCCAAAAAAATACCACAAACAGCAATAAAAATTGGATCATTTGTAATATTCTTCATAGGTGAAAGTAAAATAATTTTATAAAAGTAATAAAGACTAAAGCAGAATAAACATCCATTAGCTATTGCAAAAGAGCTAGTAGTTCCTTGTTTAATGTCAGCATAAATGATAAATACAAGTAATGCATCTAATATAAAAATGATGTACTTAATTTTTTTATTTGTATTGATATAATCAATTTTATAAAAAATAAAACCCAGAAACGTAAAATGGAAAAGCAATGAAATATTGTTTGTTACATAATTAATATTTCTTGGGATAAACTCTAGCTTATTTAAAATAAAAAGAATTGATATTATACATCCAACAATTGGATACCAAAAAAAATTCTTTAATTGTTTAGGGCAATTCGGTTTTAGAGATGCTTTAATTGAAAAAAATAAACTAATAAAAATAATAAACATTGTCAAAGACTCAATTGTATTATAAATCATCTTTCCCATAATAACCCTAAAGTAAAAACTAAAAAACAACTAAAAAAGAGAAAACCCTCATTAATTTATGTTGTTTTAATCTTTTAATATTTATACGATTCTAAAAAGGACTTAAAATAAATTGAAATAATGAACAATTTCATTAATAACAATTCCATTATTGGCTTTTAGAAATGATAATCATTGCTTTTAAAAAGAAGAGATTCATGATTAAATATCCGATTGCAAATAAAGACCCGTAAAGAAACATTGTATCTATTGGAATTTGCAATAGAACTAAATAATTATGCATAATAGTGAAAGGTAATATTATGCCAGTGCCAATAAAAATACCACAACAAATAATAAAAATTGGACTCTTATACAAATTTAAAATAATAGTGCTTAAAAAAATTTCGTAAAAATACTTTAAACAAAACAAAAATAAACAACCATTCGCTATAGCAAATAAACTTATACTTTCCCCAGTAAAATTAGAAAAAAGCAAAATCAGTAATACAAAGTCAATAAATACAATCAAAATAATATTTATAATCTTTCTTTGGGCTATTTGATAGAAGAAATACCCCAAGAAGGTGAAATGAAATATTAATGATACTTTATTAGCAATGAAACTAATTGGTCTTTGGATTACATGAAATTGATTTAACAAAATTAAAATGCCAATTATACTTCCAATTATTGGATACCAATAGAAAGTTATTAAACATTTGGGACAACTAATTTTCTGTCTAGCTTTAACTGAAAAAGCTAATACAAAAAAAACTGTAAAAATAGTTGAAAGTTCTACTATATCATAAATCGTCTTTCCCATAATTCCTCAAAAATAAATTTAAAATGCTCAACTAAAAACGAGGAAACCCTCAGCAATCTATGTTGTTTTATTCCAGAAATTTAAAAAAAAATATTCAAAGCATTTTATAAAACCATATCATATTAATAATCTTAACGCTCTAAGTAAAATTATATTAATTATTAATTGTTCTAAAGGTGCATGTAAAAGATAAAAAAACAACTATCTTTTATTACTATACAATAACGCTTTAATAAAT
>JANMGS010000095.1:0-3867 GCA_031374745.1 Ferruginibacter sp.
ATTGGTTGTCCACTGGCATTTTTTAATGTACAGTTGAAAAGCACATAATTTGCTGGCACATCATAATTCCAAAAAGAGAAATGGCTTACTTCTCCCACGTAATTGTTTCCCACTTTTGAAGCACTACCCTCTTCTTTCCACAATCCATTGGTTTCGTCAAAATACCACAAAGGAATAGTTGTAGGAGCATTTGCAATAATTACAGAAGGAATAGGCATCGTAAGGGTAGCTTTTTTACCAGTAGCTATTTGCAATAAATCACCCGTTGTACTGGTTAATTCTACCGCCGCCATACCATAAGTGGTTAATAATTTCATAGCCCCTGTAGCATCTTTACCTCTAAGATCGCCGGGCATAATATTATTCAAATCGGTAGCAGTTGGGTTTATCCATTGTGCTTTTACACTTACAACGCCTGTATATGCTATGCCAGTAGTGGCGTTTACGATTGCATTGGTAGGAAAAGATATTTTCATTCCTCCGCTCAATATTACATCCCCACCTGTAGTACCACTTATAGATCCAGCATTGCTTTTTGGCAATAATTTAATTCTAAAAAAACCGGCTTTACCTTCAGCCGCTATCCATGTTTTGATACCTTTAAAATAAGCCGCTTTGTTAACAGTAATAAAAGCAACGCTTTTTCTTAATTCTACAGATTTTATTTCAAAATATCCATAGGCATCTGTAGTAGTCGTTTTTACACCTGCATTTACGGTGGCACCTTGCACGGGCATGTCATTTTCATCTGTAACAAAGCCAGATACTGACGTTACAATCTTTTCAAATGACTCAACATTGGTTATTGTAACTACCTCATTTTGCTCCGGGAATCTTTTTTGGCATCCTGAAAACAAGACAATGAAACTTAATACTGTCATGAAAAAAGTACCCTTAAACCTAGATATAAATGTATTCATAAAATAATTTTTCGGTGTTACTTACTATGACTCACTAACCATTAAAAATGTTGCCTACACTAAAAATCTATTCTGCAATTTATCCATTCAGCATCAAACTTCACTGCATCATATTTTTTATAAAAATTTATTGCTGGCTCGTTCCAATCCAAAACTTGCCAAACCAATCCACTATAGCTTTTTACATTACATTCTTCTATTAGCTTATCAAACAACATTTTACCTATACCAGCCCCACGCATATTATCTGTTACAATTAAATCTTCTAAATACATTCTTTGGCCTTTCCAAGTACTATAGCGTATATAATAAAGTGCAAAACCAACCACAGTTTTCTCTACTTCTGCTACATAAGCTTCCCAAACGGGTTTTGGTCCAAAACCACTTTCTACGAAATGCTTCATGGTTACTGTTACCTCATCGGGGGCTTTTTCACACACTGCAAGTTCTTGTACAAGTTTCATTATCTGTGGACAATCTTCTTCAATGGCTTTGCGAATGGTTATCTTCATTTATCCTATTTTTTGCCATAAAGATAAACCTTCGTTCAATAATGAATTGTAAATAAGATTTAAAAAAAAATATTAATGTTTAAACATTAATATCAATAATTTTTGTACATTTACAAAAAAAATAAAATATGAACATTATAGAAAATCTTAATTGGAGATATGCTACCAAGAGAATGAATGGCAATATTGTTCCGCAAGAGAAATTAGATACCATTTTAGCAGCTACCAATCTTGCTGCCACTTCTTATGGTTTGCAACCCTACACGGTATTGGTTGTAACAAATCAAGCCATAAAAGAAAAATTACAAGCAGCTGCTTATGGCCAGCATCAGTTAGGCGAAAGCTCTCATGTGTTGGTTTTTTGTGTACCAGAGCAAATTACTAAGGCAGATATTCAAGCTTTTATGGAGAATATTGCCACTACAAGAAGCATGCCGCTAGAAGCATTAAGTGGTTACCAACAAATGATAGATGGCACCGTTGGCCAACTTACAGCAGAGCAACAGCAAATTTGGAGTGCAAAGCAAGCTTACATAGCACTGGGTACTGCCCTTGCTGCTGCTGCAGAGCAAAAAGTAGATGCTTGCCCCATGGAAGGTTTTAATGCAAGCGAATTTGGTGAAATTCTTGGATTGAAAGAAAAAGGTTTGAAAGCAGTGGTATTAATGCCATTGGGTTTTCGGTCAGATGAAGATGCTACACAACATTATAAAAAAGTAAGAAAAGAATCGAAAGATATTTTCCATATGATAAACTAGGATTGGAACAAAAAATGCACTTATAAAAAGTGCATTTTTTGTTTATAAGAAAAATCAATTTCATTTTCTACCCGGATATATTTTTAATGCCTCCTTCAAGCATTCAGTAGCGGCTATAATAGATTCTACATTTAGTACATAAGCCATGCGTACTTCATCCTTCCCCAGCCCTGGCGTAGCATAAAAACCAGTTGCTGGTGCCATCATAACGGTACTGCCATTATAAGAAAATTCTTCTAGCAGCCATTGGCAAAATTTATCGCTGTCATCTATCGGTAATTGTGCCATTGCGTAAAATGCACCTCCAGGATTAGGGCAAAATACCCCATCAATTTTATTTAGTGCCTTTACCAATGTATCTCTACGCAATTTGTATTCTGCCTTGGTAGTATCAAAATAATTATCTGGCAAGTCTACCGCCGCTTCTCCAAGCACTTGGGCATAGTATGGTGGACTCAATCTGCATTGAGCAAATTTCATCGCAGTATTAAGCACTTCCTTGTTTTTTGTTACAAATGCACCAATACGACCTCCACAGGCACTGTATCTTTTGCTTATCGTATCCATTAACACAACGTGTTGCTCGGCGCCTTTCAGATGCATGGCACTTGTGTGCGTACCTTCGTAACAAAACTCTCTGTAAGCCTCATCAGCAAATAAAAACAGATCATGCTTTATTACAATTTCTTTAAGTGTTTCCATTTCGGCAGCGCTATACAAATATCCTGTTGGGTTATTGGGATTACAAACAACTATTGCTTTTGTTTTTGAAGTTATTGCACTCTCAAAATCTTCTATGGGCGGCAGGGCAAAACCTGTTTGTATAGCACTTTTTATAGGAACTACTTTTACATCGGCTTGTACGGCAAAACCGTTGTAGTTTGCATAAAAAGGTTCTGGAATTATTACTTCATCTCCCGCATCTAGACATGCCATAAAACCAAATGAAATGGCTTCACTTCCTCCGGTGGTTACAATAATTTCTTCTGCAGTTACATCAATATTATTTTTAGCATAATACTGAACCAACTTTTTACGATAGCTTTCATTGCCCGCACTATGGCTATATGCAAGTACATGCACGTCACAATTTTTTACAGCATCTATACAGGTTTGTGGGGTTACAATATCTGGTTGCCCAATATTTAAATGATACACTTTTGTGCCTCTTTTTTTGGCGGCCTCGGCAAAAGGTACAAGCTTGCGTATAGGAGATGCAGGCATATCTGTACCACGGTTACTTATTTTTAGCATAACGCAAAGATATTAAAACCCTTCTGAAATATTACCAAGCGAAATCTTGTTATTTGAACTACGAAGACACTGGGTAAAAAAATTCACAAAAAAGAATTGAAACTGAAAGCCTTTGTGCTACTTTGGTTCTTTCTGCCTTTGTGGTTCAAATAAAATGGAAAATTTATTGCAATAATCCTGCAGCCTAATCCAAGCAAAATTTTGTTATTTGAACCACGAAGACACTAAGTAAATAAGTTTCACAAAGAAAAATGCAAAAAGAAAACCTTTGTGCTACTTTGTCTCTTTCTGCCTTTGTGGTTCAAATAAAATCGGCAAAAAAGGAACCACGAAGACACTAAGTAAATAAGTTTCACAAAGAAAAATGCAAAAAGAAAATCTTTGTGCAACTTTGTCTCTTTCTGCCTTTGTGGTTCAAATAAA
>JANMGS010000110.1:0-2075 GCA_031374745.1 Ferruginibacter sp.
GATGAAGAAAGCATTTTTGCAACAAGTTATGCAGTACTTACCGCCGAACTAAGATACCTGGCAGGGCAAAATTCTTATTTATTTGCTTTTACAGATGGTGGCAGTGTAAAAACAAAGTACCAATCTGTTAATAAGAACAATACATTTATCAGTACAGGCATAGGGATAGTTTTTGAAACAAAACTCGGACTGCTTAATATGAGTTTTGCCATTGGCAAAAGGGATGATGTACCTTTTGATTTGCGACGGGCAGCAAAAATTCATTTTGGCTACATCAACTATTTTTAACTAAAATCAATCTATTTTTGTGCCTAAACTATCTTTTTTTGAAACCGGTATTATTTCTTCTGCTCAACATTATATTGCCGGTTGTATTGTACGCTCAAATAGCCAACGATTCAAATAACCTACAACACGTTGTTGTACAAGTCCGGTTACCCGGAGATTCAAATTCAGGTAAGCTTTCAACGGTGACCTCTGCCGTAACAAAAGATTCTGTATCCGCTAAGCCTGTTGTTAAGCCCAGCCAGGCAGGAGTATATCAACAAACGATGGAGCAGTTATTGAAGAATAATATTTTCTTGGTCTCCAATGCTACACCTGTTGCAACCGCCTACCAGGAAAGAAAATCTTCACAGACAGAACTTAAATTTTACATACTGCTGGGCACCATATTATTTCTTTCTTTTCTACGTTTTTTTTATGCCCGCTACTTCAACAATCTTTTCAGGGTCTTTTTTAATACCTCACTCCGCCAGGGGCAGCTTACAGATCAGCTATTACAGGCAAAGCTTGCTTCAATGCTTTTTAATCTTTTTTTTGCTATCTCAGGTGGACTTTATATCTATTTTCTTTTAATCCATCACGGTTGGATTTCCGAAGAAAACAGTTTGGTAGCCTTAAGCATGAGTGTTGGCATCCTGGCCCTGATTTATTTTATTAAATTTCTCACCCTTAAGTTTACAGGGTGGCTAACAGGTTATAAAGATGTGGCTGATACCTATCTTTTCATCATTTTTTTAATTAATAAAATATTGAGTATTCTTTTAGTTCCGTTTATTATAGTATTAGCTTTTTCATTGCCCGTAATTAAAAGTATTGCAGCTATTATCTCTTTACTAATTATAGCATTGCTGTTTTTATTAAGATTTTTAAGGTCGTACGGGTTATTAAAACACCAGATAAAAGTAGGGTGGTTTCATTTTTTGCTGTTTATTATTGGGATAGAAGTACTTCCCATTTTACTCATATACAAAGGGTTGGTGGTATTGTTAAATAAAAATCTATAACTTTGTTAATAGTTTATAGCCTACAGCCAGCAAGGTATAACATGATGATAAAAAAAAGAATCAAGCAGATCCATGATTAAAAAAGTACTCATCACTCAACCTAAGCCCGAAGGAGAAAAATCACCCTATTTCGATTTGGCTAAAAAGCACAATGTCGAATTACATTTTCATCCTTTTATCATCGTAGACGGCATCTCTGCAAAAGAATTCAGAAAGCAAAAAATTGAAATTCACAATTTTACTGCCGTAATATTTACCAGCCGTAATGCTATCGACCATTTCTTTAGAACCTGTGATGAGATGAAAACCAATATCTCCCAGGATACTAAATACTTTTGTATTACAGAGTCTGTTGCTTTATACCTTCAAAAATTTATTTTATACCGCAAACGCAAAGTTTTTTATAGTGCAGATGGCACCAATAAAAGCTTGTTTGAGGTTATTAACAAACATAAAGACAACGAAAAGTTTTTGTATCCTTGTTCCCAGTCATTCGATAGCGAAATTACTAACTGGTTAAAGTCACATCAATGTGAATATGCCACACCCGAATTGTATAAAATTATTAGTAACGATATCAAAGACATTATTGCACAGAAGTTTGATGTAATTTGTTTTTTTACCCCTGGAGGAGTTAAAAGCCTGATAGAAAATTTCCCGGCGTACAAACAGAACGGCACTAAAATTGGCACGTTTGGAGCCAATACCACCAAGGCAGCTGAAGAAGCAGGATTAACTTTAGACATTAAGGCACCGCAGCCAATGGCTCCAAGTATGGTGAGTGCA
>JANMGS010000112.1:0-3356 GCA_031374745.1 Ferruginibacter sp.
GATGAAGAAACTGGCCAAACCATTTTGAGTGGTATGGGTGAGTTGCATTTGGAGATCATTATTGATAGAATGAAGCGTGAGTTTAAAGTAGAAATAAACCAAGGTGCTCCAATGGTTGCTTACAAAGAGGCATTTAGAGCAATGGTACAACACAGGGAAACCTATAAGAAACAAACGGGTGGTAGAGGTAAATTTGGTGATATAGCGTTTGATCTTGGCCCTGCAGATGAAGAGTGGTTGGCAACGAATCCATTGGGTGGCTTACAATTTGTAAACGAAATATTTGGTGGTAGTATTCCGAAAGAATTTATTGCGCCAATATTGAAAGGATTTACAGGTAGTATGACAAATGGTGTATTGGCTGGTTACCCAGTTGTGAACATGAAAATCAGGGTATTTGACGGAAGCTACCATGATGTGGATAGTGATGCAATATCTTTTGAATTGTGTGCTAAGCAAGGATACCGTGAAGCTGGTAGAAAAGCAAAACCAGTTTTGCTTGAACCAATCATGAAAGTAGAAGTACTTACACCTGACCAATACATGGGAGATGTAACAGGAGATTTGAACCGTCGTCGTGGTATGTTAGAAGGTATGGATAGCCGCCATGGTGTACAGGTTATCAAAGCAAAAGTTCCGTTGAGCGAAATGTTTGGTTATGTAACCCAGTTGCGTTCATTGTCATCGGGTCGTGCTACTAGTACAATGGAATTTAGTCATTACGCTCCTGCACCTACCAACGTAGCAGAAGAGATAATTGCTAAAGCAAAAGGTAAAGTGAAGATTGAAGAATAAAGCCCCCTAAATCCCCCGAAGGGGGACTTGTGGAGTCTGAAATAAACAAACAAAACCCGTTCTGAAAAGAGCGGGTTTTTTGTTTTTAATGATTTGATCTTAAAAACTTTCATAAGCCCATTTAAACTTAGTTAATTATTCTATGTCATATAAGAAATAACAAACTATGAAAAAGTTCATTTATTTCATTTCTATATTATCAATTGTAATTTTAGCCAGTTGTGGACCTAGCGCAGTTGTAGTTAGGCAACGCCCAGTAGCACCTGTATTTGTAAGACCTCTTGCACCTAGCCCTAGGCATGTATGGGTAGAAGGCTCTTGGGTAGGCAGCAGAAGATATGGGTACACGTATAGGAATGGATACTATACCTTGCCAGCACGTGGACGCACCTATTATACGCCTGGTTATTGGGTAAAAGGTAGAAATGGATATTATTGGAAAAATGGAAGATGGTAAAATTGAATTAACATAATTAAATCTTAAAAAATGAAAAATCCTTTTTTGAAAATTTTAGTGGTATTGGCAGTTGCTTTAACATTGAGCCAATCAAACTATGCACAGTTTGTAATAAAAGTAAGACCCGTGGCTCCAAGGGTTGTTCGAGTGGTAGCACCCTCCCCACGCCATGTTTGGATTGAAGAAGATTGGGTATGGCAAAATAACAACTATGTTTCTAGAGGCGGCTATTGGGCTGCCCCACCAAGAGGAAATGCTATTTGGATAAAAGGACATTGGAAAAATACCAGAAGAGGTTGGATATGGAAACCCGGACATTGGAGATAATACTAAATTTGGTACAGTTTTAGTTAATTTTAATTATTGAAACAAAATCCTAATGCTCTTAGCTATTTTTAACTAAAATAATACCACATGAATTACCCAACTCCCCAGCAAAAACATACGTTTTTATTTTTGGTATGTTTCTTTTTGATAGGAATTATAGATGCCAAGGCACAGAAAGAAAGTTTTTTTCGTTTTGGTGTAAAAGCTGGTGTAAACGCAAATAAGATAACAGGTAAATCTTACAACGAAGCATTTAACTATAATTTTCAAGGTGGTGTGTTTGCTCAAATTAACTTAACCAAGAAAATTGGTATACAGCCAGAAGTAAGTTTTGTACAAACACAATCTGAATTTGCAGATGACCCCAATAATATTTATGATGATTTGTTTGGTGGCGGTACACAACACAAAGCCAAATTAGATTATTTGGAAATACCAGTATTGCTAAACATCAATGTAGGTCCTACTCAAAAAGTAAAACTTCAATTCGGTCCGTCTTATGGCGGCTTATTAAAACAAACAGTGGATAGCCTCAAAACCAATGTAAACAACATATATAGAAACGGGGAGTGGAGCGCCATTGGTGGGCTATGGATTCAGTTACCTTTTGTTAACATAAGTGCCAGGTATAAACTGGGCCTTAGTAATATCAACGCTATTGATGGCAACCAAACCTGGAAAAACCAAGCCATACAAATATCTGCAGGGTTTACTTTTTAAAAAGAAGTATCCACGCCACGAATGCTCGTATAACAAAATACATTTTTTGTAAAAATATACAATCATACATTCGTGGCTTTTTTATTTTGCTTAAATTGTAGAGTCAATTTTACAACTATGCATAATATTCGCACAGAAGACCTCATTATTATAGATATTGAAACAGCGTCTGTAGCCAGCACTTTTTCTAACCTCGATGAAAAATGGCAGGAATTGTGGCAGGAAAAAACATCCAAAGTAATTCCAGAAGGCATAACTGCTGCCGATTTTTATCCCATGCGTGCAGGCGTGATGGCGGAGTTCTCTAAAATTGTTTGTATTAGCATCGGTTACTTCATAAAAGAGCAACATTTAAAAATGCGAGTAAAATCTTTTTATGGCGATGATGAAAAAAAAATACTGAGCGATTTTTTATTGACCATTACTAAAATAGAAAGTTTTAATAACCGTTGGTGTTTTGCTGGGCACAATATAAAAGAATTTGATATCCCCTTTATATGTAGAAGGCTATTGGTAAACAATATGCGCATACCACCCTACCTCGATTTTCAAAACATGAAACCATGGGAAACCAATATTGTAGATACTTTTCAATATTGGCGTTTTGGCGATTATAAAAATTATACCTCTTTAAAATTATTGGCCGCAGCAATGGGTATCCCTTCCCCAAAAGATGATATAGATGGAAGTATGGTGGGCGAACTGTACCACAACGGTACGCCAGAAGAAAGAATCATTAATATGAAACGGATTGCCACTTATTGTCAAAAAGATGTGGTGACGACTGCTAATATTATTTTACGTTTTAAAAATATTACACCGGTGCATGCAGATGATGTGGAGATTGTGGAATGAAAATAATCTTAGTTTATCAATTGCATTTATTTTAATTGCTAAATGCATTACCACATTAAAAACTATACCCTACAGAAACTCCTGTCACTAAAACAAAACTACTTAAGTCCACATCATCACTACTACTTAAATCTACAGTTCTAAAGGGTAAATAAGCTCCATGATAATTTATACTTAGTTGAAAATTACAAAGCAGATAACC
>JANMGS010000129.1:0-11831 GCA_031374745.1 Ferruginibacter sp.
GCAAAAGATTATGTACATGAGCAAAACTTAGATTTAGTTATGCTTACCAATGGTTGGAGGCGATACAGTTGGGATGAAATATTTACAAATCGTTTTCCAAAAATGGATTTTAAAGACCCTGGATTTATAACCCTGAATGCAATTGCTTTAGACCCGATATTTCAGAAACCCATCTTAAATACTGAGTTGACCGTTTTTGTAAAAACGAAAGATAAGCCCTTGGATTTGCTCATGACTTCTACAGATTCTGTTGGGCGCATTTCTCTTTCTGGTATGATGTTTGAAGATTCTGCCAAACTAAATTTTTTAAACAAAGGAGGTAAAAAACAAAAAGTATATTTACAAATAACGTCACGCCCTACACGTGACTTGTTTACTACGGCTAACACTGCTATTCCCCCAATCTATTTCAATAAGCCAAGCGAGCAATACCAAGAAAAGATAAAAGAAGTTTTTCTATTTAATCAGAATCAGAACAGTAATGGAATTTTATTAGATGAAATAAAAATATTAACCAAGGCAAAAAGCGAAAAAGAAAAATTTGAAAAGAAGTATACCACAGGAAGACTTGGAAATATGGCAAACAAAGAATTGGATTTTCTTAGCGACCCACCAAAATCTTCGTTGAATATATTTGACTATTTAAAAAGCAGGCTCAATGGCGTAAATATAACTGGAGGACCATTAAACTACTCTATTGTTTATAGAAATGCAAGAAGTTTACTTGGGGGGCCCATCCAAATGAGTGTTTTTTTAGACGAAGCCCAAGTAGATGCTAGCTTTATTTCTACTATGAAAGTATCTGATATTGCCATGGTAAAGGTTTTTGCAAATGGTCTTTCCCCTACATCTGGCGGCACACTGGCCCTCTACACAAAAAGAGATGTTGGAAATGGCCCAAACAGCATGTTGGCAAATACCATTGAAGAAACTATTGAAGGGTTTTCGCCCACAAAGGAATTTTTTTCTCCCGATTATGCAGTGGGTAAAGAGAATGATGTAAAAATGGATGAGCGCACTACACTTTATTGGAACCCCTATTTAAATACAGATTCGGAAAATAATAAGATAAGCTTTTCATTTTACAATGCTGATAAAGTAAAGAAATTTAGAGTTGTAATAGAAGGAATATTGGAGGATGGTAAATTATTGCATATAGAAAAAATGATAGAGTAGTTTGCTTTGAGGCGTTACAATCTTCTCTATGTAAATAATCTAATACAAAAAGTACGAAAAAAACTACTCGCTTTTAGCTTCATCCTTTTTTCCTATAGCATGGTTGCCCAACTTCCACAAGACCAATTGGACAACGCTAAGTAAAACTATACCAATGAATGGTAAACAATGCTTCCATGTATAAAGATTTAAAAATGCCATACGCAGCAAAATTAGCTACAGCATATAATGGAAATTCTCGTGAGAGGGCAACGGTATTTGGAGGTACTATTGCTCAAAGAATAATTTATGGATGGCGTGTTTATCAAAGAATGATGAACCCAGGAATTACAGTACCTTTTACTTACTTAAGACCATTTAACAATACAACTCATTTTTAATATGAATCTTTTAAGAATCATCATATTACTAATATTCTCATTAAATTGTTTTTCTCAAAAAAGAACCAATTATAATGAAAGAAATTTGAATATTAAGTATCTAAAAAAATGTTCAACTTCTAATAGTACTCTGAATAATTGCAATGGAGTTGAAAGATTGTTAAGCTACAATAAAAGGGATAAGGATTTTGAATTTATAAATAATTTCTTTTGTTATGTTCTATGCCAAGGGTCCGAAAATTATAGAGGCAGTCAAGTTATTACTTATTATATGGGAGGTTGGCCTTATGATACACTTTCACTAGACGATTTGTATAATAGCAAAATATCATATTATATAATCCCTATTTTTAAAAGCAAAAAAAATCACTATTTGTTTGAAAAAATTATTGATAAATATTTATTAGCAAATGCCAATGAAAAATTTAACTATTTAGATTTTGTAGCACATGATATTTTATTGGAGATTAAAGATTGGGTTAATTTGCACAATTATATAACCTCATATCAATGTAATGCATTGATAAAACTGTACTCTTACTTACGGGAAAACAAATATTACGATGATAACCTTGCATATATATGTTTAGACTTATTACGTTTTTCAAACTCACGAAAATCAAAATCTTTTTTGGTTGGTAAAAAAATTGGAGGTATTGCCTTTCAAAATTCTAATATAATTACCCGTAAATCTAAAGATAAAGGGGCTATATCATATCATAGACTTATTCGTTCGAATTAGAAATAGCATTAAACTGGTTTTGATTGGTATCAGATATTTTTGCAAATGGTCAGGCTTATCCTGATCCTTTTAGCACTTGCCAGAATATACTAATTTTATTTATTGAACTAATAAAATATAATGCAAATTAAAAGTAAGTATGGAAACTATTAAAAATTTTAAACTAGTATATTGTTTTGCATTTATTCTTCTCTCATGTAAGGGAGAAAAAAAAGCTGGAGAAATATTACAAGATGATAGATATGTGTTTATCGATACTTTTCAAGTAAGCGATAAGCTAAAATTGATTTCTAAAGAATTTATTGAAAATTATAAATTAATTAATTCTAATGTTGAAGTTAATATTGATAAAAGAGAGTTTAATAGGATTATCATTACATTCACTTGCAGGGGGATGGCAGATTTTGGAGTAAAAAATTTCAAGCCGCTTTTTCAATACAAAATATATAATAATACTTTTTTTGTTTTTACAGGTGCAGAGGAGTTGCTTTTAATTCCATTTGATGAATCGAAATATAAAAATCAAAAACAAGGTAGATGTTATGAAGTTGTAAAATCATGCTACATTTTAGAAGATAATGTTATACGAAAAGAAATTGATTGCACAGATCATGAACCATTCTCTAGCATTCCAGCCCCTTCAAAATTACCTCCCTCAAAATGAGATGTATAATAATTACTACTTAGTAGGATTGTATATTCTTCTTTTAATGACTATCCTCTTTTTGGAGCACGGTCTGTTTTATAAAGCAAGTTGTGAACAAAATACTTGTTTTGACCTTATTCTTATGAGCTTCGCTTGTTCCTTTTTAAGGAACTCCAAATTAGAATGGAATGGAAGACCGAAGCGGAACTTGATAATTGCAGACTCAAATTTGCTTTATTTTATCCCCTCTAACATTCCTACGACCCCTTCCTTTTTTAAAATCAAATACCCCAACCTGTCATTGCTTATTCCTTTCTTTAAAAGGTAGCTAAAATTTAATTGATCGTTTTCAACAGATGTTTCAAAATAATTAAAAATAATATTGGGATGCTTTTTTAATTCATCACCAATTTCGTATAAGTGTGTGGAGAGTATGAATATAGAATTTTTAATTTTCAACAAACCTTCAATCACTGCAGCACTGCATTTCATTGCATCTTGCACATTGGTCCCTTTAAACAATTCATCAATAAGGATAAGCCATTTTTTTCCATTGCTTACTTTTTGTATGGTTGCTTTAATACGTTGTACTTCATTAAAAAAATAACTCTCCCCTTTTGCAATATTATCTATCACATTTATATTGCTAAGTAACCCATCAAAAAAACTAAGCTGCATTTTTGATGCTGGTACACCCATACCTATATGTGCCATATACACTGCGGTGCCACATGCTTTTATAAAAGTGCTCTTACCCGCCATGTTTGCCCCAGTTAGAAAAAGGAAATTTGTCGTTGGGTTTAGTTCAATATTGTACGAAACTGGATGTTCCAACATGATATGATACAAATCTTTTGCTTCCAAACAAGGCATGTCAGATTCTATAAAATTTGGCATGGCAAGATTGTATTTTTCTACCGCCAAAGCCATTCCATACCATGCATCTAGCTTACCAAAAATTTGGAGCAACGATAGCATATTCAATTTAAAATTGTACAAGATAAAATGTGCCAGCGCAAGCATTTCAGCCGATGTTAAATCCGATGCCCTATTATGTTGAGCAACGATATCTAAGTTAGGTTTTGCTAATATTCTTTTTGCTTCGTCTAATTGTTTTTGTAAGAGTGGAGGCGTATCATCATTGGAAAAATTATGTACCAATTGCTTCATTCCTTTTATAAAATCAAAACAATGCCTTATTGAATATTTTACCAAAGAGAAATCGTGCCCATGCAATAATTTATAGCTAAATGCATCTATTGATGAGGGCCTGGCGGGTATTGCATCTATTTGTGCTTCAAAAAAACGCTCTACAACCATTATTGTACCATTGCTAATAATGTGCGGCCATTTTGCTTTATTATCTTTTATAGTAATAATTATTTGCTGCACATTTTTTACACTAGCCGCATCTGCCAATGGATTTAATAAATTTTTTCGCAATTGTTCTTTGCCTATACTCGTAGTTGTAAAATTTATTTTATTAAAAACAGAGAACTCATCCTCTCTATCAAAAATTACAAGGTCGGCAAGGGTTGTTTTGTCTATTTCCATAGGTTAGTAATGAGTATTGAGTATTGAGATTTTAGTATTGAGTATTGATACCGCCCCAATTAGTTTCTTTATTTCTTGATTGTATTTTTTTTAACCTAATTACCTTTAAAATTTTATACTATTTAAAAGTAGCTTGATTTTGAAAAACACATATCAATACTGAATACTAGGTACTATTTTCTATCAAATTCCAACCGCTTTCCAACATTAGATGCATTTACTACGCCATTTTCATAAGCCATATGGCCGCTTACCATTGTTTTTTCTATGGTTGCATTAAAATCAAAGCCATCAAGTGGGCTCCATCCGCATTTGTATAGTATATTATTTGTAGAAACTTTATACGGCTTTTTTAAGTCCACCATTACCAAATCTGCAAAATATCCTTCTTTTATATATCCCCGCTCTTTTATTTGAAAACAATCTGCCACAGCATGGCTCATTTTTTCAGCTATTTTTTCTAGCGATATTTTACCTTCTTTATTGTAATGCAACATCAGTTGTAGGGGATGTTGCACTAAAGGCAAACCAGCATGTGTTTGTTCATACGGGCCTTCCTTTTCTGACAATAAATGCGGCGCATGGTCGGTTGCTATTACATCTAATCGGTCATCTAACAATGCTTCCCATAAAGCTGCTTTGTTATGAGGTGCTTTTATAGCAGGGTTGCATTTTATTTTATAACCAAGCCTCTCATAATCATCTGCCGTAAAATGTAAATGATGGACACATACTTCTGCTGTTATTCTCTTATCTTTTAAAGGAAACATATTTCCAAAAAGTTGTAACTCCCTTTCTGTAGAAATATGCAAAATATGCAATCTGGAATTGTATTTTTTTGCAAATTGTATTGCTGTTAAGGAAGATTCGTAGCAAGCTTCTTCATTTCTTATAATTGGATGATCTGCGGGTTCTAAATTTGGCTTTATCTTCTTTATTTTTTCATAATTACTTTTTATGATTCTTTCGTCTTCACAATGGGTGGCAATGAGAATTTCACTTTCGCTAAAAATTTTATCGAGCGTAGTATGCCTATCTACTAGCATATTGCCTGTACTGCTTCCCATAAAAATTTTCAATCCGCAAATGGTATTTTTAAAATCATTTACACGAAGTGCTTCTATAGCGTTGTCATTACTTACGCCCATAAAGAAAGAGTAATTGGCTACTGATTTATGTGACGCAATTGTATATTTATCTTCCAATAAATTTATAGTAAGTGCATTGGGTATGGTATTCGGCATTTCCATGAAAGAGGTAACACCGCCAGCAACAGCTGCCTTACTTTCGGTAGTAATATCTGCCTTATGTGTAAGACCTGGCTCACGAAAATGCACTTGGTCATCTATAACCCCAGGAAAAAGATGTTTATTTTCTCCGTTTATTTCAATAATATTGCCATTAACATCTATACTATTTTCAATTTTTTCGATGCGCTCACCTATTACCAAAACATCTTTACTTTCAATTTTTCCTTCATTTACTACAAGTATGTTCTTAAAAAGATACTTTTGCATACACTTTTACGTTAGTATTAAAATTATAAAACACAATGCAAATTATGAAAAGCTTAATTAAACTACTTGTTTTTATTTGCCCTATTAGTGCTTTAGCCCAATCTACCTATTTAAATCAAGGGTCTAATGATGCTTACTTCATAGATAGAATGGAAATAAAGCAGCAGAAAAATACAGATCTTAATTTTTCTACTTTGCGCCCATTTAATAGAAAGTTTATTGTGAGAGAAGCTACTTTTTTAGATAGTGCACGTATGGGATATAAAGATTCTACCGGGGTAGATAAGTATAAAGAATGGACAGATCTTGACCTTTCAGAAGTAGATGAATATAATTTACAGCGGTTACTAATGAATAACAGCGAATGGGTTACTACGCCTAAAGAAGATTTCATTAGCAAAAAACCTTTGTTCAAATCATTCTATAAGACAAAAACAAATATGCTAGAGGTAAATACAAAAGACTTTTTTTTAGTTGTAAATCCTGTATTGCAAATACACCAAGCTGTAGAACCTGGTTATGACCAAGGCATTTTCTTAAACTCGAGGGGTGTTAGTGTACGAGGACTTATTGCAAAAAAAGTTGGCTTTTCATCTTGGTTTACAGAAAACCAAGAAAGAGGCCCGCAGTTTTTTCAACAACAAGTAAATGGTTTTCGTGCGGTGCCTGGTGTGGGCTTTTACAAGTCGTTTAAAAAAACGGGTGTTGATTATTTTGATGCGAGAGGGTATGTAACTTTTAATGCAGCAAAGTTTATTGACTTTCAACTGGGATACGATAAGAATTTTATTGGCAATGGGTATAGAAGTTTATTCCTGAGTGAATGGGGAAACAGTTATTTATTTGCCAAGATAAATACCAAATTTTGGAAATTTAATTACCAGAATATTTTCATGGAACTAATGCCCCAGTTTACAAAAAAAGGCGATACCCTATTAGACAGAAAGTATGCAGCCATGCATCATTTGAGTATGAATGTAACCAAGTGGTTAAACATTGGTTTATTTGAAGGAGTGGTTTTTGGCAGAAAAAATAATTTTGATTTTCAATACCTAAACCCCATTATTTTTTACAGGCATATAGAAGGAACGGTTGGTAGTCCGGACAACGCACTTGCTGGGTTAGACTTTAAAGCAAATGTTGCTCATAGGATTCAATTATATGGGCAATTTATGTTAGATGAATTTATTCTTTCAGCAGTAAAAAACACACCCAAAAGCTGGGTAAATAAATTCGGTATACAGGCAGGATTTAAATATGTAGATGCTTTTGGTGTAAAGAATCTAGACCTTCAAGGAGAAATGAATAGGGTGAGGCCTTTTACTTATTCTCATAATGATACTATTTCAAATTATACGCATTACAACCAACCACTGGCCCATCCTTTGGGGTCAAATTTTCAAGAATTTATTGCTATTGCCCATTACCAACCTGCACCAAAATGGACAATAGATGCTAGGGCAATTTATTTTTATCAAGGACTGGATAGTTCGGGTCTAAATTTTGGCGGGAATATTTTTAAAAACTATTCTACTAGAGCAAATCAAGGACTAGATGTATATGCTGTAGGCAATGGTGCAAAAGCCACTTGTTTCAATGGAACAATACAAGTTTCTTATGAGTTGAGACCAAACTTATTTTTAGACGCCTCTTTACAAAACAGGTTGTATAAGATAGAAAATCAAACCGGACAAAGCAATACAACGCTGGTAACTGCCGGAATAAGATTAAACATGTTTAAAAGGCAATATGACTTTTGATGTTTGATTAACAAGATTTTAATTATAAAAGACAAGTACAAAATACTTGTCTTTTTTTGTGCGCATAAAAGAATATAATTGGATAGTGATTTTACTGTAATTAAAAAACATAAGATACTGTTAAGAAAAAAAGCGTAAATTGACAATGTTCATTTATTTAGCCCCAAAAATAAATTGTATGTCATTAAAACAAATAGACCACGGCTCAAAAGAGTACCTTCAAATGGTAAATCTTAGGGACACCGTGCTACGCAGACCCCTTGGACTTACATATAGCCACGATGAATTGATGAGCGAAAAAGATGATATTCTTATTGTGAGTATTGATGACGGGCAAATGCTCGGTTGTTGTATACTCACACAGCTAGACAGTGAAACAATACGTTTGCGCCAAATGGCTGTAGCCAATAAATTACATGGTAAAGGTATTGGTGCATCTATTATGAGTTTTGCAGAAAATATTGCAAGAGATAAAGGTTATAGCTATATAAGTATGCATGCAAGAAATACTGCCATTGGCTTTTACGAAAAATTTGGGTATAAAACAAAAGGGCAGGAGTTTATAGAAGTAAACGTACCGCATCATATAATGGAAAAACCTTTGAAGCAAAGTTGATCCAATTTTCATACTCAATACAAATAAGCATTAGTACAAAAAAATTATGCGCTGTGTGCACAGGTGCAAGTGGCAGCAATTGTTCGGCCTTAGTCGCTGTTCCGTATGTGTATGCAAGCATATGCGCCTTAGGCCGCATACTTGCATACACATACATCGCTCCTTCCGCCGCACGTGTCCCGTACATTTTTGTCGGGAGCGTGTGGGCATAACAGCATAATTCAGCCTTTACCGAAGCAAGTTAATACCCCATTCTTGTTGGCTATTTTATAAATGCATTTGCTGTTACCCTATTAAAAATTCAACATTAAATTTGCATCTGGACTATTATCCAGATACACAGAAGCCTCTGTTATAGCGCATACGCCAGGATAATCCCCTTCATAGATACCAATCTCTTCTATAATTTGAAAATGCAGGTGTGGTGGCCAATCGCCGTTTTCACTGGGGATGCCAAAATGAGCAAATATTTCACCTCTTGTTATAAATTTTCCTATGCGCATCATTTCCAAATCGGCTAAAGATAGGTGGCCATATAAAGTATAAAAAGCCGTTGTATCTAAATTATGTTGTAGAATAATAGTAGCTCCATAATCGCCAAAATTATTGTTGTATGCAAAACTGTGTACCATGCCTCCAATAGGTGCGTGTACAGCTGTTCCCTCAGCCCCCCATATATCTACTCCTAGATGAAGTGTGCGTGGTTGCTCTCCGGTAAAGAGTTTGCTGCGGCTATAAAGTGTTCGGTTTTCGTTGTATCCACCTATGCCGAATTTGGCATTTTCTTTTTGCAATTTATTGTTTACCCAGTCAGAAAATTTTGTAGTATCTGCAATTAGGTCTTTGCTTATTTCGCTATTTGCCGATGTAAAATCGAATGGTATCATGCGTTCTTTTTCCTTATCAATATCTATGATAGGGTGAAAAGTAGGTTTGTGTTTTTTAAGAACGGAGGTAAGGTTGTGGTTCATATGTGTAAGGTAAGAGTTTCACGCAAAGAAGCAAAGAAAAGAAAAAGTGTGCAAAGTTTTTTTATTGGAAAACAGGAAAGCAAAAAAACAAAGTTCGCAAAGAATCTTTGCGAACTTTGCGAAAACTTTGCGCCTTTGCGGTAAAACTTTGCGGCAAATTTTTAAATCACTACATTTATCATCCTCCCCTTTACAAAAATAAATTTCTTCATCTCTTTGCCTTCCAGCCATTTTAAAATTACTTCGTTGGAAAGTACCGCCTGTTTGGCTTCTTCTTCGGTAGCTTCTGTAGGTAAATTGATAGCGCTGCGCATTTTACCATTTATAGAAACAGGGTATTCTTTGGTAGCTTCTACTAAATATTTTTCTTCTAATGTTGGATAAGTAGCATCAAGTACAGAACCTTCATTACCCAATGCATGCCACAACTCTTCTGCAATATGTGGCGCATAAGGAGAAAGCAAAATAAGCACTGCCGATAAAATTTCTTTTTTATAACATTTAGCATCGGCTAGTTCGTTTACGGCAATCATAAATGCTGCTACGGCTGTGTTATAAGAAAAGTTTTCGGTGTCTTGTTCTATTTTTTTAATGGTTTTGTGTAATATTTTATACTCCGCATCAGTCGGTTTTTCAGCTACCCATTTAGGTTCGCCGCCTTTATTCGTGGCAGGATTGATATCGTTAAAGAAAAGCCTCCACAATTTTTTTAAGAAACGATGCACCCCTTCAATACCTTTTGTATCCCAAGGTTTGCTTTGCTCTACGGGGCCAAGGAACATTTCGTACATGCGGAAAGTATCGGCGCCGTATTTGTTGCACAACTCATCAGGATTGACCGTGTTGTATTTTGATTTGGACATTTTTTCTACTTCTGCTTCACAAAGAAATTTACTATCACTTTCATAAATAAATTCTGCAGAATAATTTTCATTATTTCTCCATTCTCTAAATTGATTAATATCAAGCTCATTGCCATTAACAAAGTTTACATCTACCCTCGTTTTGTACAAAGAAATTTCAAGTATGTCCATACTTAAATTCATTCTCACTAAAACTTCTTTAGCTTTTTCTTTTAAAAATTTTATAGCTTCCAAATCACCATCATTAACTCTATCTGCGAAATTTTTTGAAATAAAAATATTTATTAATTTTTTTGAGTCTACATCATCACCACCAAATAGATTCCATGCAAACTTATAAATAAACCTACTGCTCCCCTGTATCATCCCCTGATTAACCAATTTCTTAAACGGCTCATCAAACCCAATATAACCTAGGTCGTACAACACTTTTGTCCACATACGGCTGTACAACAAATGCCCCACGGCATGCTCGGTACCGCCTACATATACATCTACTTGGTTCCAATAATCGCTTGCTTTTCTATCGCAAAAAGTTTCGGTATTTGTTGGGTCCATATAGCGAAGAAAATACCAGGATGAACCTGCATAACCGGGCATGGTACTCGTTTCACGGCGCAAGGAGACCTCACCCCCGCCTCTCCGAGGGAGAGGAGCTTGCGCACCCTTGTCATTTTCAGCCAACTCTTCTAATTTTTCAGCTATGGCTTTTTTTACATTGTCAATGTCATTTAGAACTTGTTCATTAGTAAATCTTACGAAATCAAACCCAAAATCCTTTAACCAATTTTCTCTTGCTTTATCATAAATAATTTGCTCTTCATTATTATGATACCCACCATCAATTTCTACAATCAATTTTCTGTCTAAACAAACAAAATCCGGAATAAAACCAGCGACGGGATGTTGCCTTCTAAATTTACAATCATTAATATTTCTATTACGAACAAGTTGCCAAATTTTATCTTCTGCCTCTGTTAAGTTTTTTCGATTCTGTTTTGCAAACTCGAACGTTTTTCTCCATTCCTCAACAGTACTATTCATATAACCTCTTATTTGCGCAACTTCGCTTTCATCTCCGCTAAGGTCTTCTAGTTCCCTCTCCTTTGGAGAGGGGTTAGGGGTGAGGTTCACCCAATCCACCATATTGGCCAAAGGCCCTTCTCCTTCTGGCCCTGGGCCATATTTTTCTGCATAAGGTAATTCGAGTGGCAAATCGGTTTCTGCTAATGCAATGGCAGTTTCATCTTGCCATACAATTGGGAAAGGTTCTCCCCAATAACGCTGGCGGCTAAAGCCCGCATCCCTCATGCGATAATTTACTTTCCTTTTTCCTATACCTAGTTCTTCTATTTTATTTATAGCTACAGCAATGGCATCTTTCATAAGCATACCATTTAAAAAATCGGAGTTTTGCAAAGTAGCTTCTTTGGTAGGATTGGCTTCCTCGCCATTGTAATACTCGCCAATAATATTTGTAATGGGAATATTAAAATGCTTTGCAAAGGCGAAATCTCGTTGGTCGCCACATGGTACCGCCATGATAGCACCCGTACCATAGCCTGCAAGCACATACTCTGCAATCCATACGGGTATTGGCTTTCCA
>JANMGS010000137.1:0-1670 GCA_031374745.1 Ferruginibacter sp.
ATCTGTAACATAAATGCCATTCGTTTTATCTATTAATCGAAGCGTGTAATTTTTGGTAACAGGCATTTTTGTAGAAATATATCTTGTCTTCCAATTCCAAGAAGTATCCGATTGCTTTTGTACAGAAAGTAATACAGTTACGGTATCTTTTAAAACGCCTTTGGTATATATTTTCATAACACCCTTCCAATGGCCTATACACTTATTTGGGAAATATGTTTGTGCATTTGCTAGGGTAGATGTAAGCATCATTGCAAAAATTAGAATTCCTTTCATTTTACTCTTTCTTTTAAAATTTGTTCAACATCTTCCAATTTTACATTTTTAGCTTTCAATAAAATCAGAAAATGATACAACAAGTCAGCAGCTTCATTTTTGAATAGTTCGTCGTTGTTATCTTTTGCTTCTATAACCAATTCAACAGCTTCTTCACCTACTTTTTGTGCTACTTTGTTTATGCCAGCTTTGTATAGCTTATTTGTATATGAATTTTCATCGTTTTCATTTATCCTTTTGTGTATAGTTTCTTCAAGCTTATACAAAAAACCTTTTGAGTCTGTTTCTCCAAAACATGTTTGTATACCTGTATGGCATACGGCGCCAGTTGGTATTGCTTTAATAAGAATCGTATCATTGTCACAATCTACTTTAATTTCTTTTACCATTAAAAAATGGCCGCTCGTTTCTCCTTTTGTCCACAATCTATTCTTACTACGGCTAAAGAAAGTCACTTTGCCTTCTGTTTGTGTTTTAGTAAGTGCTTCTTCATTCATATAACCAAGCATGAGCGTCTGCAAGTTTGTGTAATCTTGAATAATTACAGGTACCAAACCATTTCCTTTATTAAAATCTATATTCATTTTTTATTTTTTATCTACGTGATACTATGCTACTATGATTCTATGTGTTTAAGTCTAATCGTATTGGTATATTATTTTCTTTCAAATATTTTTTTAAAATAGGTATTGGTATTTCGCCAAAATGAAAAACACTTGCAGCCAATGCTCCAGTGGCTTTAGTTTGTTCAAATACTTCTTTAAAATGTAAGGCAGTTCCTGCACCACCAGAAGCTATAATTGGCACATTCACAGCATTACTTATTTCATTTGTTATATCTAAAGCAAAACCATTCTTTGTGCCATCATTGTTCATTGAAGTAAGCAAAATTTCTCCTGCACCCAGTGATACAGCTTGTTTAGCCCAGTCAATAGTGCTTAATCCCGTAGCTATTTTTCCTCCATTTACATAAACCCACCAAGCCTCTTTTTCAAATTTTGTATCTATGGCTACTACTACAGCTTGGCTACCAAATTGGTTGGCAAGCTCAGTAATCAATGCTGGGTTTTTTACAGCACTTGAGTTTAAGCTTATTTTATCTGCACCGGCTTTTATAATCGCAATGGCATCTTCTACAGAATTTATACCACCTCCTACTGTAAAAGGAATGTTTATTTCTTTCGCAATTTTTTCAACCAATACTGCCAAAGTTTTTCTCTTTTCTTGCGTAGCCGTTATGTCTAAAAATACCAATTCGTCAGCACCTTCTGCTACATACCTTTTGGCAAGTTCAATGGGGTCTCCTGCATCTCTTATGTCTACAAAGTTGATACCTTTTACGGTACGCCCTTCTTTTATATCCAAGCAAGGAATTATTCTTTTTTTTAACATAG
>JANMGS010000152.1:0-2832 GCA_031374745.1 Ferruginibacter sp.
AATGAACTTAATAAATCTGCCTACGAAGCCCTTGCCGAAATGCTAAAAGACAAGCACAAAACAAAAACAGGTAATGCATACGAAATTTATGTGGGCAACCCTTTTGCCGTTACGAAGGAACCATTGGATTTCTATAAATTACAAACAGATATTGTACTGCCATATAGGTAGATATTAGACATGAGATGTTAGATGTTAGACATGAGATGTTAGATGTTGGACGTCAACATTTGTTCTACTATCAGCATTGGTCCCGCTATACGCTTGTAGCCTTCGGTCGTTCCTCCCTGCGGGCTACCGCTTCTATCGGGCGTAGGTATTCAGCAGTAAATCATCTATCAGCATTTATCTAACCGAAGTGTATAATAAAATTTCAAATTTATAAAATCCGTGTAATCCTTTCAACTTGCCTACCGGCAGGCAGGTCCGTGCTATCCGTGTTCCAAAAATAATTTAAACAATTCGTGCTATCAAAAGTCTACTTCTTGTCTGTGTTTATCCATCAAATCTGTGTTATCCGTGTTCCAAAAATAATTTAAACAATTCGTGCTATCAATAGTCTACTTCTTATCTGTGTTTATCCATCAAATCCGTGTTATCCGTGTTCCCCATCCTAACTCCTCATCAATCCCTATACCACCACGCATAAAACACCCCAAACCATTTCCTCCAAGCAGCTTCATTGTGCGCTCCATTTTCATCTACTAAAAACACACTATTCCGCTTAGCTTTTTTATCGATAATTTTTTTAAACCGCTCCATATCTTTCATCATCGTAAACCCTTCTTTTCCCCCACCATAAAACCAAAATCTGCTCTTGTTAATCTTACCTTGTCGTTCCTGTGCTAATTTTTCAATTTCCGGAGCTATCCAATATGCAGGCGAAAAAACGCCTACACTACCAAAACTATTGGGGTATTTTAAAATGGCATAGGTACTTATCAATGCACCCAAACTACTTCCTGCAATACCAGTATGTGCCGCATCGGTTTTTGTTCTATACTTTTTATCAATAAAGGGTTTAAGGATTTGTACCAAAAAATTGCTGTACAAAGCTCCCTCCCCTACACCAAATTCTTTCGAAAAGTATGGATCATATTCTACGCCTCTCTTATTTTCGCCATGGTCTATCCCTACTACAATAGCATACTTTCCCGTTATTTTTTGAAGAGAATCTAGGGTCTCATCTACATTCCACTCACCATAAGGAGCAGTAAATTCATCAAATAAATTTTGCCCATCCTGCATGTATAGCACTGGGTAACTTTGTTTACTTGTTTCATAATTCGCAGGTAAATAAATCCAAATTCTTCTTTTCCGTTTTAATTGCGGTATGTAAAAAGAATCGCTTACAATATGCACATTGGCAGATGCAGTATGCCTGCGAGGTTTTGTATCTTCAGGACTTTTCCAACCATTTGTAGTTATATAAATCGTAGTATCCGCTTGCAGCATTATTGTTCTATTGGAAATATCCACCCCGTTTAAGCCATTCTCTACCGTTTGCCAGCTACCTTGTGTACATTTAAATTCATATGTACTTTTTGCTACATTTTCAATTGTAAGCTCCCATTTATCTGCTCGTTTTATAAATTGGTATTTTGCATTTGCAGGATTCCACCCATTAAAACTACCAGCTAAGTATATTTTTTCAGCTTTTGTAGCGGCATTATCTGTCAAAACGATTTGTAACTTGTGTTGACCAAATAAATTTGCGGTACTAAATACAAAAAGGAAAAGGAATAATTGCTTCATTGTTTAAAATTATGAAATTAATTCCTCCAAAAAAGAAATAAATCACTTGATTGCAAATGAAAAAATTAAAATTACTTTTATACAAAATAAATATTCATGAAAAAGTATTGCTCCATTTTTTTCGTATTGATTTCCTTGCATTCTTTTGCCCAAATAAATGTAGTACCCATGCCTGCTGAGGTAAAAATGGGAAAAGGAAATTTTGTTTTAGACCAAAAAACGACTGCCATTTATTATACTGATAATAGCACAAAACCGATTTGCATGGAGTTAAACAATTCATTAAAAAAAATGTTTGATATTAGTCTGCCAATAATAAAAATTAATAAAGACAAAGTATCCAGTTTAAAAACAAATAACATCACTTTAATTTTATTTCCAAATCTAGTTACAAGTGATTATAAATCCGGTGGGTATGCTATTAATGTGACTGAAAAAAATATAAGAGTTATAACAGGGGAGAATGAAGGTATATTCCATGGTATTCAAACATTGCTTCAGTTAATTACCAAGAATACCAAACAACCAAACACCAAACAACAAACACCAAACATTTACACAATTCCTCAACTAAGAATAAATGATTACCCCCGCTTCTCCTACCGTGGCATGCACCTCGATGTTGCCAGACATTTCTTCTCCGTTGATTATGTAAAAAAGTACATAGATTATTTAGCCACATATAAATACAATACTTTTCATTGGCACCTTACCGAAGACCAAGGCTGGCGTATAGAAATAAAAAAATATCCAAACCTTACCAAAGTAGGAAGCTGTAGAGATAGAACATTGATAGGTCGTTATGGCAGCAATAAATATGACAGTATAGAATATTGTGGTTTTTATACCCAAGCACAAATAAAAGAAATTGTACAATACGCTAGAGATCGCTTTATCACTGTAATTCCAGAAATAGAAATGCCTGGGCACAGTACGGCTGCATTGGCAAGTTATCCTTATTTGGGTTGCACAAAAGGGCCATACAAAACAATGGATACCTGGGGAGTATTGGATGACGTGTACTGCGCTGGCAACGATAGTACCTTTACTTTTTTGCAAAATGTGCTGGACGAAGTG
>JANMGS010000154.1:0-3175 GCA_031374745.1 Ferruginibacter sp.
CAAATTAAAATACCAGCATATAATCAGTTTGCTTATATTACAATTAATGAGTGGTAATTTTGCCACACTTGCTCAACAATAAACTTATCTATGTATTTGAACTGGATTGTAATTATAAGCTACCTCGTTATTTTATTATTGGTATGTTTAAGGATAGTATTTGAAACCCACAGCAGTACCAAAACGCTTGCTTACCTGCTTTTTTGCATTTTTATACCGGTAATTGGAATTTTTTTTTACCTAGCGTTTGGAGTTAATTACTGGAAGATAAAATTGTACTCAAAAAAAGCAGTGGAGGACGAAAATCTGTTGCGGCAGTTAAAAAAAGATATTCCCCAATACAGCGAAGCATTGGTTACACCGCAAAATGCTTCAATTATGCAAAATGCTGAATTAGCCGCTATGCTGATAAAAGATATCAAGAGTCCGCTAACACATAATAATAAAGTAAAATTATTGCTGAATGGTGAAGAAAAATTTCCGGAATTAATATCCTGCCTGGAGAAAGCGAAGCACCATATCCACATGCAATATTATATTTATGAACAGGATGAAATTGGCTATAGCATTATAGAATTACTTATTAAAAAAGCTAAGGAGGGCATTGAAGTTAGATTTATTTATGATGACTTTGGCAGCCCTACCATAAAAAGAAAAGTTGAAAAGCGCATGCAGGACGCTGGTATAGAAATATATCCATTCTCTAAAATACATTTTTACCTGCTTGCAAACCGCATCAATTACCGAAACCACCGTAAAATTGTTGTTATTGACGGGCAAACGGGTTTTACGGGTGGTATAAATGTAAGCGATAAGTATATCAATAATAAAAAAGGACAATTGTTCTGGCGTGATACGCACTTACGCATAGATGGGCCTGGTGTATATTACCTACAATATCTTTTTTTATCCGATTGGAATTTTTGCAGTCTCCAAAAACTGAAGGCAGAAAAAAAATATTTTGCTGAGCATTTTACAAAAGCAGATGATACCTATGTACAGATAGTTGGTAGCGGCCCCGACTCTGAGCAACCTGCAGTTTTATTTTCAATCTTACAAGCAATATATCTTGCCAAGGAAGAAATTCTTATCACCACTCCTTATTTTATACCGGGCGATAACATTGTGGATGCACTAAGGATAGCTGCTTCCAGCGGGCTATCTGTTAAATTACTGGTACCGGGGAAAAGCGATTCTAGGTTAGTTAATTCAGCATCCAAAGCCAATTACTACGATTTGCTGAAAGCAGGTGTAGAAATTTATTTGTACGAAAAGGGATTTGTACATGCAAAAACAATGGTAACTGATGGTAAATTATCTATGATTGGAACAGCGAATATGGATTTCCGCAGTTTTGATTTAAATTTTGAAGTAAATGCCATTGTGTATGATGTAGCATTTGCTGAAAAGATGAGAAAGGTATTTTTTGATGATGTAAAACATGCCAAAAAAATAAATGAAAAAATCTGGAATAACCGTGCATTTTATTTTAAGCTGGCCGACCGTGTTGCTAGGCTTTTTTCGCCTGCACTGTAATTATTTAATTCCCTTTTATTCGTTTCTAGAATATATCAAATGAAAGCCAGTTCCATTTAGCAAAACGCCCAAGCTTTACAACCAAAGTATGATCAATATCGGCTTGGAAATAATAGTGAGAGGCCAATTCTTCTTTTGGGTTTTCCCATCCTACTGCTTGACCAAATCTTCGCCTTGCTGCGTGTCTTCGCCTTGGTGCGTGTCCCCACGCACCTTTCACTACAATCTGTTGCACAATAAAAGCCCAACAAAGTTTCCCTTCGCCTTATTGCGTATCCCCACGCACCTCACACTTCAATCTATTGCACAATTAAATTCCAACAAAGTTTCTCTGCTCAACCCCATGCCTCGGCGACTCACAAGTGGTGGCGATGGGTGCGCACGAATGTACGAGGTGACCAACACAGGGGAGTGTAAATTTCATTAGTACTTTGCATATTGTTATGCAGGTGAAGCACAACTATTGAACATTGCTTCATTTATTATTTTTTAAATTTTAAAAGATAGATGAAAACCAATGCAAAGAATACAAAAAATATCCAATCATTTATTCCATACATAGAGTAAAACATTCCGGCCATTAAATCCTTTTCATAAACATCTTTAATATTGTTATTTATCAACCAAGTTGTCCAAACATAACCATAAATAAATTTTTCAATAGCAAAAACCCCAACAAGCCATTTTACATAATAAAATTTGTTTGCGATTGAAATATAGGCTAACCCCCAAATAGCAATCATTAATAAACCAAAATTAGACATTACTACTGGGTCGAATTCAGGAATAGTTGGGTTAGTAAAAAATCTTGAGAATATTAAAGTAGACATATTCATCAATCCAGCAATAATAAATCCTTTTGCAATTGTTGAATCTTTTATTGTCATAGTTAAGATGTTTTTTACTGGTTAAAATTATTTTTTTTATTTTATATTAAAACAATTTGTACGTTTTCGATAGTGCAGAAATAGAAATACAATTATTAAATCTAACACAAATATTCAATAAAATTACAATTCTCTTCGCCTTGGTGTGTATCCCCACGAACCTTACGCTTCCATCTCTTGCACAATAAAAGCCCAATAAAGTTTCTCTGCTCAACCTAGCCCGGATAGAAGTGGATTCCTACACGCTAGTGTAGGAAGTAACGGATAGCCGGAAACCATTGCTCATCTATGTTCTGCTGCTCATGCTCCACATTCGGCGAACACATCTAAATATACAACGCAATAAAACTTCAAATTAAATATCTGTTCCCACAAAAGCGGAACCGAAACCGGGTGAATGACCAGATCTAGGCGACTCAAGGGTTGCAGTGTTTTAACGAATGTATGAGGAACCAAATGAATGCATAGAATAGCTATTACAATTTTTTTTTAAGTGTTAATGTAAACGCTGAGTCAGGTTCATAAGCCCTTTGTTACATAACTCTTTTTAAAAAATGTATTATTCACACTCACGATGTAAGCTAATGATATGGGAAAAAAGCAGATGTGTTATTGATACAATTCATTTACAGAGTTGTGTAATATTAGGGCGGCAATACTTGTGAACTTTGCAGCGAAATAAAATATACTATATCACATAAACCAATTTTTATGAAAACAAAAGGAAAATTATTATTGACAACAGCATTTGC
>JANMGS010000156.1:0-21536 GCA_031374745.1 Ferruginibacter sp.
TACACATGGGAAGTAGAATTGAGCGCATTGGGTCAGCAAAAATTTGATACTGGAGAATTAAAGCAAGCTGCAAAAAAAGCGAAGTGGGAAGAACTTATTTTCAGCAATAAAATAGGTTATATGGCTACAATGCGAAACTTGCGCAATATTTTGGAAGCAGAAGTAAGCAAGGAAGCATTGAATAAAGTGTGCGATTATATAGCCAACGAAAAGGCAGTAGCCAATAGCAAACAATTGCCATTCCGTTTTCTGGCAGCATACCGTGAAATACAAGCATTGACAGATGGCCGAGTAGGAAAAGTGTTGGAAGCTATGGAAAAAGCAGCATTACATAGTGCGGCCAATATTGCTGGGTACGATGACGATACAAAAGTGGTGATAGCAGCGGATGTTAGCGGAAGCATGCAGCAACCTGTAAGCGCTAAAAGCAAAGTTTTGTTGTATGATATCGGTTTGATGCTTGCTATGCTTTTGCAAAACCGATGCGATAATGTAGTAACAGGTATGTTTGGTGATACATGGAAAATAATAAATGTAGCTAAAAACAATATCTTATCTAATGTGCAAGAGTTTTACAAGCGTGAAGGTGAAGTAGGTTATAGCACCAATGGTTATTTGGTAGTAAAAGATTTGTTGAAGAGAAATAAAATTGTAGATAAAGTAATGATATTTACTGATGGACAATTGTGGAACAGCAACCATAGCGGAGAAACGATTGCAAACCTTTGGAAGCAATACAAAAAAATTGCACCCAAGGCTAAAATATACATGTTCGATTTGGCAGGCCATGGAGCAACGCCATTAAATGTAATGAGCAACGATGTTTTTTTGATAGCAGGCTGGAGCGATAAAATTTTTAATGTGCTTAAAGCCATTGAAGATGGAAGCAATGCCGTTAAAATGATAGAAGCGATAGAGGTATAATATAAGTAGTCCTTCAAAGGAAGGGCTACTTTTTTAAAAGTTCTTTGAGTAAAAAAATACATTTAAGAAAGTAAGGATGTCGTAGAATTGGGTTACTTCGTCTCAAACAATGGCCAGGGTCCCGATTTACAATCGGGAAGAGGTGCAACTCCTCGCTTGACAGCGGCCGCAACTCAGTTCGTTTGTTACTCCTGAAACTTTTTTGAAGGCTGTCGTAGAAAAGAAATACTTCGTGGGTCATAGGTTCGAATCCTATCTTGTGTACACGTGCATGAGTAACTCAGTTGGTAGAGTAACGGCTTAATCAGCTTCGTTTTCTTTTCGATTGTAACGCTTTCAAATCTTTTTAAAGGTGCCGTAGAAAAGAAATACTTCGGTAGACGCAGTAGATGGAATTTCATCTATCATTCGCAAGAGTGGTGCAGGTTCAACCCCTGCTGCAGACTTTGTTTGCATGGCGGAAAAAAACATTCTTTTCGAATTATTTGCCCTTTATTTTTGTTGATGATGCCGTAAATCAGGGTTACTTCGTAATTCATTTGGTAGAAATTTCACTTAGGTGAAAAGTGCAAGTTCGAATCTTGCCAAAGTCTTTGCTTGCATGTAGCTCATTATTTTTTAAAATGAAAGGTGTCGTAGCATTGCGATACTTCGGCTCTGTAAGTTCATTGAGTAGAACAGTTCGACTTAGTCGGGAAGGCATTGGGTTCGATTCCCATACAGAAAAGCAACGCAGGCTTTTTTTGTAGCCCTTTCATTTTTTAATAAAAAATATTTCAGTGTGTCGTAGTATAGTGTTGGTCGGTTTTTACTATCCATTTATTACTACTCACTCATTACTACTGGTTTCATAGTATTACAAGTGTCGTAAAAAAGAGATACTTCGTTTAATCATTCTACGTAGGTTCGAATCCTACTTACTAGCTACATGCCAGCAATTGCCTAGTGGTCCGGCAAATGAAAAGACTCTTTTTGCTTTGTTACCTTGTAAGTTTTTGAAGTATTAAACAGGTGTCGTAGATAAGCGTTACTTCGATTTAGGTTCGGTAGGCCGTGGGTTCGAATCCCACCTTGTTCGTCTAACGAAAGTTAACGGGCTTGTAGTTCAGCGGTAGAACAACTTGTACGCTTATTGATTTTTACCCTGTTTGATTTTAAAAGATTTTCTATTATGGGCATTTGTTTTTCATGGTTCCGCATAATTGCGGGATTGTGTCACTCACTTGAGCGGTATACCGATATTGAACTTTATTGCTATTAAATAAGAAGTATTTTAAAAAATAGTCAAAAAAAATTAACCACAAAGCTCACAAAGGAAAATCCCACAAAGTTCACAAACCCCCTTTGTGTACTTAGTGAAAACCTTAGTGCCTTGGTGGTTCAAATAAACCTTTGTGGTTCAAAAAAACAACATGAGCAAATTAAAATTAACAGGAAAACTAATAAGAGCTGTTGGCTACGATGAAGGGCCAGTAGTAAGTGTGGCCATGCATACCATGTGTACACACTTTAAACATAGCACAGAAGAGGAAGCCTTGCAAATACTAAAAGATATTTTAGCAGCACCAGAAAATTATTTGGCAGACGAAGTGCTTAGAAAAATTGCCGAAAAATTGGTAGAAGAAGTGTATGAAGAAATAGCTGAAATAAAGTTACGTGAATTGCCAGAAGGGATTTCGCTTGTTGGAGCGCTTAAAGCCCTTCCCCTTGGGGAGGGTTTGGGTGGGGCTGTATTTGGTGCACAACATATTGAAGAAGGCGCTTTAAAACAAATGGAGATAGCTGCAAAATTACCGATAGCGGTTGCAGGTGCATTGATGCCAGATGCGCATCAAGGTTATGGATTGCCCATTGGTGGTGTACTTGCAACAAACAATGCCATTATACCTTATGCTGTGGGCGTAGATATTGGCTGCCGTATGTGCCTAAGTATTTTTGCAATAGAACCAGACGAACTAAAAAAACGTGAAGCATATTTTCAACGTGAGTTGGTAGCCAATACATTGTTTGGTGCTGGCCGTGAGTTTGCAGAAGAAACCGAGCACGAAGTATTGGATAGAAAAGAATTTAGCGAAATAAAAATGCTACAAATCTTGCAGCAAAAAGCAGTAAGGCAATTGGGTACTAGCGGCAGCGGAAACCATTTTGTTGAGTTTGGTAAAATAGAAATTACTGATACGAAAAATCCGATGGGGGTGCCCGTGGGTGAATATGTGGGATTGCTTACGCATAGCGGGAGCCGAGGGTTAGGTGCAAATATTGCCAATCATTATACACAAATAGCCATGCAAACCACGCCATTGCCAAAAGAAGCAAAACATTTGGCTTGGTTAGATTTGGATACAGAAGCTGGTAACGAATATTGGTTGGCCATGAATCTTGCAGGAGATTATGCTAGTGCATGTCATCATACCATACACACAAAAATTGCAAAAGCCATTGGCGAAAAACCATTGGCCATGGTAGAAAACCACCACAACTTTGCTTGGAAGGAAATGTATAATGAACAAGAAGTAATTGTACATCGTAAAGGAGCAACACCAGCAGGTAAAAATGTATTGGGCATTATACCAGGTAGCATGACAGCACCAGGTTTTATTGTAAAAGGAAAAGGCAATGCTACATCTATCAATTCGGCCAGCCATGGCGCAGGGCGTAAAATGAGCCGTAGCAAGGCCTTGGCAAATATTACACACGAAGCATTGCGAACAGTGTTGAAAGATTTTGGTGTAAAGCTTATTGGTGGCGGATTAGACGAAGCACCATTTGCATACAAAGACATACACGAAGTAATGCAAAGCCAAACAGCGTTGGTAGATATCGTAGGAAAATTTTATCCTGCTATTGTACAAATGGATGGTAGCGATCCGAGAAAGTTTAGGAAGAAGCGGAATGATTTAGTGGGGGAGTAAATTTTTAATTGAAGTCCAATTAGACATAAAAAAAAGCCGGTTCATCACCGGCTTTTTTTTTGTTAATGTGCTATTATTAATTTTTCACTTTTTACGGTAGCACCATTTTCAATTACTTGTAAGATGTATGTGCCATTTGTCAATTGTTGTGTGTTTATTTTTTCAATAATAGAAGAAATTGTCTTTTTAAGAACAGTTTTACCATTAATGTCCGTCATTATTACAATAGCGTTGGGATTGGCTAGCTCTCTGGTAATTGTAATTTCTGTGTTGGCAGGATTTGGGTAAACCTCCGTCTTGGTATAGGAAATGGTGGCTTCCTTAAATGATGATCTTGCAAATGCAGTTACTTTAGTGGTTGTTCCTGTAGCCATGGTTTCATTGTTAGGATCGAAAGTAACAGTAGCTGGTGCAAAGGTAAGTGGGAAAGAAATGGTATTCCCTGCTACAGAAGCTCCTGCACCATTGCCTGCAATAAATATGGAATCTCCTCTATCATATACTATTAATGTGGTGCTTAAAGTATTGCCTGCATTGGCAACTTTTAAAACCACGGGCATAGGAAAATAAGAAACAGAAGCGCCGGCAGTCCTGGTTTGGTTTAGTTGTGCCGTAATATTATTTCCAGTTGTACTCCAGTTTACAGTATAAGAGGGTGTGCCAGATCCATAAATCCAAGCATTAAAAAAATGGCTCATATCAATACCAAATTGATTCTCAAAATTTCTTTCTACATCTGGCGTTCCAGCAGCTTTATAGGAAAGTAGTGGGTCGTTGAGGTAATCACGACAAGCTTGAAAGAATTTAGTATCACCCATAAGTGTTCTCAACATGGACACGACCATACAACCCCTTTCATAAACTGCGTTGCTATTGTTATTAGTCCAAATGGTATTAGATGAAGTAATATCACTTATAAAGATGGGTGTTGTTGAAGTACCTCTAGCTGTTGTTTTAATACTGCCACGGTACGTAATTGGGTTTGATAATCCGCTTACCAACTCTGCAGCAAGAATTTCATTGTAGCGAGCAAAACCTTCGTTCACCCATAAATCGCTCCAAGTGGCACAAGTTACTTTGTCGCCAAACCATTGATGCGATAGCTCATGCGCAATAGTGGACCAACTGGTTAAAGTTGAGCTTCCCATGCCAGAAAATGTTTGGTGCTCCATTGCACCACCATAGCCAAATTCATAAAAACCATGCTTTTCGTTTTTAAATGGGTAGTCACCATATTTGTTGCTGAACTGAGTCAGTTCAAGTTTACTTTTATCTAGTGCTGCCAGAATATTATTATAGGTGTTGTTAGATTTTCCGGTAAATAGATTGTAAACAACGGGTACATTGGTGCCGCCTATATTTACAGTTCCTCGGTAGTAGCGATTGTATTTTGCTACACCCAACGAAACAAGATATGAAGCAATTGGATAGCGATGTTTAAATTTGAAAATTCTATTTGTTCCTGATACGGCAGAGTCTACCATTTTTCCATTTGTTGCTACCCAGAATGCACTCGGTACACTCACAATAATGTCCATCGAATCTATCTTATCGGTCATATCGTGTTTGCATGGCCACCAGTCACGGTCTTCATATGATTCTGATAGGGTGTAAATATAATTGTTAGAAGAGGAAACCCCTCTTTGATAGCCCAATGCTTGCCCACTTGCGGCCGGTGGTGTACCCTTATAGAATATGGTAATAGAATCTAGCGTACCAGATGAAACAATAGCTGTGGGAAAACTAAGCTGAATAATTTTTGAAGTATTCCATACAATAGCGCCTGCAATTAATTTTGCCCCTTGATATTTTACAGAATCAATGGTATGTAGATTGTTAAAATCAAAAGTAATTTGACCTACGTTATTCTGTGTAGTAGTAAAATAGGTAGTGACGTTCCCTCTCAAATATTTTGCAGGCGATGCAACCGAAGGTGAATCTGGATGTATCCTCCATGTACACCGCTGATAAATTACATTGATATTACTGCCCTGGCCAGATACCTGCGAGATTACTGGAAAATTTTTTTGGCTGGTATGATAAAATGGATGATTCTGAGCAGATAAATTGCTGCCAATGCACGTTAAAGCTATTGCACACAATGCACGAAAAATTGATTGATTTTTCAAATTATTAAGTTTTGGATTAAGAATGAAACTGAAATTACAACATTAATAACAATAAATAGCTTAAACCTTTTTTAGATTTATTTTTATCATTTCATTTTTTGCCGCAGTTTCGTTTATACTCTTCAAAAAAATATTTATCCATATCAAACTAAACTAGGCCAATTTTTTTATTTTCAAACGTTTCAAAAAAAGAAAAGTATAGAAAACTTTTTTCTGCTCTATTTAATTTGAAATACAAACAGCGTGTATGGAAATATTGGTGAAAGCGGGCTTGTCGGCAAACTATTAATTAGCCGATGAAGAATTGGCCATTTTAAATTCCAATAATACAATTAAACAATAAAGTAGATTCATTTGCGGGTATTAGCATTTTATTTTTTTGAAATTAGTATATTTCATATTAATATTATTTAGTATATTGGTGGAATCTTTTATACAGCAAATTATCTAATTATGGAAATAGATAAAATAATCATTAGCAATCGTGCAGCACTTTTACAGAAATATGGTGTTGCCAGTTTAAAAAAAATAACAGACCAATTAAAAAAACTCATTGCTGCCGATAAAAAAAGAAATGCAAACAGTTTGCTTGTTTTTGTAGATGATAAAGTAGCCATGAAAAAAGCAAAAGGCAAGATTGTAACAGATGCAACCGATCCATCGCAATACAAAAATGCCATTGACAGCTTGTTTCGTTTTTACAATCCGGATTATATAATGTTATTAGGATCTCAGGATATTATTCCGCATTGTAAGTTCCGCATACCTATACCAGACGATGATGATAGCTTTGTACCCAGCGATGCGCCTTATGCATGCGAAGCTCCCTTTAGCAGAAATGCTGGTGACTTCATTGCCCCTTCAAGAGTGGTAGGAAGGCTGCCGGATATTACTGGAGTTAAAGATCCGGCATATCTTATTGCACTCATACAAAACAGTATAAATTGGAAGCCCTTAAAAGCAGCAAAGTACAAAAGCTATTTTTCGTTGAGTGTAAAATGGTGGCAAAAATCTACAAAAGAATCGCTTAAAAATATTTTTCAAGACAACAGCAAATTAAAAATAGCACCTACTGCAAAAGGGCCTTACGCCAAACCAGCTTTAAATGCTATGATGCATTTTTATAATTGTCATGGCGGTTTGCGTACACCCGAGTTTTATGGACAGCCAAGTGAAATAGCACAAAGCTTTCCCGTATGTATGGAGTCCTCTTTTTTAGATGGAAAATTATCTTATGGCAATGTAACTGCTGCAGAATGTTGTTATGGAGCTTTATTGTACAATCCACTTAAACCAACCAAAATTCAAATACCCATAGCCAATGCCTATTTGCAAAACAATGCAATTGCATTTGTAGGCAGTACCACAGCGGCTTATGGCCCTCCTGAAGGACAAGGAGCTGCAGATTATATTACACAATATTTTTTAATAGCTGTTTTGAAAGGTGCATCTACTGGTAGGGCTTTTTTAGAAGCACAACAGCGTTTTGTAGAAAAGGGGGATGTAAAAATGGATCCAATGGATTTAAAAACAATTATCCAATTTTTATTGTTAGGCGATCCTAGTCTTTCGCCAGTAGAAGATACACCCAAAACAACGCCTGGCAAAACGCCAATAAAAACAATAATGAATAAAATTGTACACGAAAAAAATGAAAGAAAAGACAGAAGAAAAAAATTACAAGAAAAAAGTGTGTATATTGGTAATACAAGTGATGCACCCATAAAAATAGAAAGTGTACCAAAAGGCGCACTAAAAACAGATATTCAAAAAGTATTAAAAGAAAATAATTTTAGCAGCGATGGAAAAATGACTTATGGTTTTAAGAAAAAGAAAAATGCGAAATCAAAAGGGCCAGGAGCTAAACAAGAATATCGTTATCATGTGTACAGCCGTATGCAGCATAAAGAAAAATTAAAAACGGTACGTTTGCTAGTAATACAAGAAGTAGACAATCAAATTATGGAAATAAAAGAATATGTACGAAGATGAAGTAAAAAAATCAAAGCTTACAGGCGTTGTAACTAAAGTAAACCTCGGGGGTATAAGTAAAAGCGCACATATAGGTTTTGTGCTACAGCAAAAAGACCAATCCATCAAATTGCGCAGAGAGGGAGCAAGTCCGTTTTACGATGATTATTTTGAAAAATTCGAAAATAAAAACGTAAGCGTTACTGGGTTTAATATGCAGCAATATTTTTTGGTAACAAGTATAAAGGAGATTTTGACAAAAAAATAAAATGTTTTTCTCACCGTAAACAAAATTAAGTGAATCTATTTTTGCTTCGCCGCATATGCGGTAAGTGTAGTATTGGCAGCAAATCTTATCCGTATTTCAAAAAAACCAACATTACTCCTATTGTGAAAAATTGTCGATTTATTTGTATAAATTTTTTGATATTTAATTACCCCCTGTAACATAACTTGCCATATTGGAACTGCTAATTAATGTAGATAAATTAGAAATCTATTTTTCTACTTTTTCATGCTTCAAACTTATTGTGATAATACAAATCTCCTGAAATCCTACATATCCTTTTTGTAAAGCTTATATTATTACATATGTTTAAATATCAAGATGTTGAACCTATATCTACCAAGAAATAAGTTATTAAGAATTTGAATTTAAACAATTCAAATTTTAATTTCAAATAAAATTGTTTATTTTTAAAAAAGCTAGTATTAGTTGGATAAGTAAGAATTACATTCTAAAAACTGTTAATCAGTATCTAAATTTTAATATTCATTCTTTAAACAAAAACTTTATGGCAGTAGTACGAGATATTTTAAAATCGAAAGGGATTAATATTTTTTCTGTAGCACCCAAAACGACTGTTTACAGCGCCTTAGAGATAATGGTGGAAAAAAATGTAAGTTCATTGATGGTAATGGAAGATGAAAAACTGCTGGGTATTTTTACTGAAAGGGATTATGCCCGTAAGGTTATTTTAAAAGGAAAATCCTCTAGGGAAACGCCCATTGAAGATATCATGACAGGAAAACTCATTACCGTAACTACCAATACAACCATTGATGATTGTATGAAATTAATGTCTGGTAATTTTATAAGACATCTCCCAGTTGTAGACGATGATAAAGTGATTGGTTTGGTTTCTATCGGCGATTTGGTAAGACATATTATTCAAGAACAAAAATTTATTATCGAGAATATGGAAAATTATATTGCGGGAAGTTAGTACCAGCGCATATTATTTTAGGCTGTTGGAAGCGTTTTGCTTAGTTTTTTAAGAAATGAATAGTGGCGTCCAGAACATGCATCATTGCCTGTGGTAGCCGATCACCCAGCCAAGGATGTTTGCGATCAAAAACATGATCACTCTCTACAGTAAATAAAATAGCAGCGGGCTGCCAATCTTTTAGCTCATTGGCTTTTTCATAGGGCACTGCCATGTCTTTTGTACCATGACAAATAAGTATAGGTATTTTTAAACTACCAATGGCTTTTTGTATATTAAGCTTGTCTTCATTTTGCAAAAAATCTTCGTATAATTGAAAGTACAAAGGCATCTGTTGTTTGGTACGACTATTTGAATAATATTGTACACCCGTATTTTTCCATTCCTCCATTTTTTCTGTGGACCAGTTTCCCCAAGGCGTTTTACATTCGGGGATGCTTGCCCAGGTAACCAGTTTCTTTATTCGATCATCCGCAGAAGCTTGCAGGATAGCTATCCCACCACCCATACTATGCCCAATAATGCTGATATTGTTTTTGTCTGTTTGATTGTTGTATCTATTTTGAGAATCACACACCCAATCTATTACGCTTTGCAAATCTTCCAATTCTTTAGAATAATTGTTATTGCCAAAAGCTTCTAGGTCAACAAATTCCTCGGGCTGAGCCGGCGTAGTCCCATTGTGCGAAAAATTAAATTTTACCAATACAAATCCAGCTTCAGCAATCTTATTTGCAATCAAATCAAAATTACCCCAGTCTTTAAAACCATTGAAGCCATGGGCATAAATTACTACAGGCTTTGGTTTGTCATCTTGCTCAAAAAAAATATCGAGTGCAATGGGATGGTTTGCGGCGCCGGATATGATTATGTTTTTGTGTTGGGTTATCATTTATAATTTAGAATATGTATGACCTTAAGAATATAAAATTAGATAAATAAATATCTCATTTAAAGATTTAATATACCATGAGTTAGTGGTTTAATTTGTAGTTATGTTATTTTGAAAAAATATTTGCTTTTTGTAAATATTTTTTTTCCTGACAGTTAAGAATAATTTTTTCAATAGATTTAAAAATGTCTGAAATTTTAATTGTAATTTTTGGTCTATCGGAATAAGATTGTTCATATTTTTTGTTAAATATATTCGATTCAAAAAAATACGAAACACTAGACGTATAAACATTTCCATTAGTCCATTTTAAATTAATTGAAAAAGTCATGTCTAAAAATTTTGTAACGGGCCAGGAGACACTTGTTAGAGCTTTGAAACTATTATTTAGTTGATCATAATGTTTATAAAAAAAGAGGTCATCACCAGTTTTTTCTGAAATATGATTTTGTAAAGCTAAAAAGGAAATTAAATCTATATATGAATCATATTCAATTGTTTCATCGGTATATTTTAATTGTTTTATCTTCTCTAGAAAAAAGTCTAAACTTCCAAAAATTATTGAACACATTTTAAAAATTCGTAGTATTTGTAGGTCTGTATTATCTACGTATAGCCTACTGCCATTATTTATAAAACCGACATTACTATTCATGTAAGTTTTACTTTCATGGATGCCTATTTGTTCAAATAGTATGAAACTTGGTATTTCAAATAGAATTTTATGTTTTAATAGTTTCCTTAGAGTTATCACATTGTTATCGATTAATTTTTCTAAAATGAATTCAAAAAGTTCTAGATAACCTTTTGTAAAAACTGATTTGTTTTCAAATACTTTCTTAATATATAGTTGTATAGAATCTTTATTTGTAAAATGAAAAATGTCAGTAGAGTAAAATTTATCCATATAGCCGTCAAAATCTATTTCTCCGTACTTATGTTGGTATATTTTATGGATATTTTCAATATCACAAACTATAACAATATGGTCAAAATTGAATTTGTTAGCTGAATCAAAATAATTATTATGCGCTGAAAGGATATTTAAAATCCTAAAAATATGCTCTGGGTCTATTCTATCTAAATCGTCAATTACTAAAACATTTTTTTTGTTTTCTTTTTTTGTGTCTCTCAATAAATTAGTTATAACTTTTGTTATATAATTGTACTCATATATGCTCCCTACTTTTTCTTCACTTTCACTTGCATAATCAAGGGCTTCTTCACTTATTGATTTTATTGTGTTTTTGTTTGAAATATCTTCTTTGTATTTTGTACAGATTTTATGTATTTTTTCAATTATCTGAATTGAAATATCAACGGAAGGATTCAATTTGGTTAAAAACTTTGCCATAAAATTTTGTAACAAAAAAGGGTTATTTTCTACAAAAGTTGATGCTTTTTGAATTTTTGTTTCAGCAGGGATTGAATTTATCTCAATTTTAGAATTAGAAAATAATTGTTTTATTATATCAGCTTTTATTAGTTCAATAATATCTTCGTTACTATTAACAACATAGTTTACTGGAGAAATTATTAGCGTGTTAAATTGTTCATTTCTCTCCTTGAAAAATTTATCTACAAAGTAAGTTTTGCCTATTCCAAATTTTCCTGAGAAGATAATCCTGTAATTATTTTCTATAGATAAATGTTCTTCGAATCTTCTTGATACATCTATAATATCGATATTTGACATGTAAATATTTTTTAACAAATTTACACATAATAGTATTAAAGATTTTAATCTTCGTAAATCCTGAGAGATAAAATGGAATGCCCCAATTTATTGTTCAGTTATTATTTATTTTGCTGCTGGCTGACACATTTAATAAAAGGGCTAAAATTTTTATAGGAAAAAGATTTTTGATCTGTCACACAATTTATAATCGCTGTGTAAATATGCAATTCCATTTAATTAGCGTCAAACACAACTTACACTACAAAATGGAAGAACATCATCCGAAAAAAACACCGAGCGCTAAATCGGTGCCATTTCATAAATCATTTTTTTCTTACAACTTTCCCTCTTTTATTTCCCCCACAACATCTGGATCCAACAATGTAGTTATATCACCCAAGTTTTCTGTTTCGCCCTCAGCAATTTTTCTAAGTATGCGGCGCATTATTTTTCCGCTACGGGTTTTTGGTAAGCCACTTACAAATTGTATTTTATCGGGCTTGGCAATAGCGCCAATTATTTTAGATACAGTCAAACTAATATCTTGTCTGCGCTGGTTTTCGTCGCCATGGTGGCCATTGTAAATTACAAATGCATAAATACCTTGCCCTTTAATATCGTGTGGATAGCCCACCACAGCACTCTCTACTACACCCGTATGCATGTTGATGGCGTTCTCTACTTCGGCAGTACCTATTCGGTGGCCGCTAATATTTAATACATCATCTACCCTGCCAGTAATCCTGTAGTTTCCATCTCCATCTTTTAATGCGCCATCACCTGTAAAATATAAATTAGGATAAGTTGCAAAATAATTTGTGCGGCATCTTTCATGATCGCCCCAAGTTGTTCTTAAAATGCCTGGCCAAGGAGCTTTAATGCACAAGTTTCCTTTAAGCATCCCCTGTTCATCTTTTTCTGTTATTTCTTTTCCGTTTTCATCCACTAAAATTGGCTGTACTCCAGGCATTGGCAAAGTTGCCCAACTAGGTTTAGAAGGGGTGATACCAGCTAAGTTAGAAATTAATGTTCCAGATGTTTCTGTTTGCCACCAAGTATCAATAATGGGACATTTGTTTTTCCCAATATTATCGTCATACCAGTGCCATGCTTCTTCATTTATAGGCTCGCCTACGGTGCCCAATGTTTTAAGAGAAGATAAATTTTTCCCTTGCAAAGGCGCTTCACCAAAACTCATCAAACTTCTAAGTGCAGTAGGTGCGGTATATAAAATATTTACTTGGTGCTTATCTACAATATCCCAAAATCTACCAGCATCCGGAAAAGTAGGAATGCCCTCAAACATTAGACTAGTACCGCCTGCAGCCAATGGGCCATACACAATATAACTGTGCCCTGTTATCCATCCAATATCTGCTGTGCAAAAATGTAAATCGCCTTGATTGTAATTAAGCATGTTTACAAAAGTGTAGGTTGTCCAAATCATGTAGCCTGCGCATGTATGCACCACGCCCTTTGGTTTGCCTGTACTACCACTTGTATATAAAATAAAAAGCGGGTCTTCGGCATCCATTTCTTCTGCAGGAAAGCTAACCAGTCCATCTTTTTCTATTTGCGATTCTGCATATTCCATTTCATCTTCCCACCACACATCCCTGCCTTTTATCATGCTTACAGCAGTTCTTGTTCTTGTATAAACAATAACTTTTTTTACCGTTTTATTTCCTACAAGTGCATTGTCTATAACATCTTTCAAAGGAATAATTTTATCACCTCTGTACGAGCCATCGCAAGTAATAATAAATTCTGCATTGGCATCATCCAATCTATCTGCAATACTTTGTGCACTAAAGCCACCAAATATTACAGAATGTATAGCACCAATTCTTGCACAACCAAGCACTGCATACGCTAGCTCGGGTACCATGCCCATATATATGCACACACGATCACCTTTTTTTACGCCATTGTTTTGTAGCATTTGCGCCACTTGGCATACCCGTTTGTGTAATCGTGCATACGTTACAATTCTTGTTCTTTCTTCAGGATTATTGGGCTCCCAAATAATGGCGGGTTTGTCACCTAGTTTTTCTAAATGTCTGTCAATACAATTCTCTGTAATATTTAATTTTGCGCCTGCAAACCATTCTATTTTTGGTTCAGTAAAATTCCAATTCAATACTTTGTCCCATTTTTTTCTCCAATAAAAATTTTCGGCAACATTGCCCCAAAATGCTTCGGGATCTTCGGCTGCTTTTTTATAATCTGCGTGGTATTGTTCTAGTGAATTTATTTGATAAGGGTAACTCATGATATTTTATTTTTTTGGCTTTCACCATTCAATTTTATTTCAACATTTTTTCGGGCTATCTGCCTGCCGGCAAAGGCTGGTCTGTTCCTATCTTTTTCGCCCGCCAATCGGTTGACAAAAAAAGATATCCACTTCTATCCCGCAGCTCATCAACAGTATATCTATTTTCATCTTTTATCGAAGCGTAGAGTGACATTAGATTTTTAAGACTCACTGCTTGTTCGTTTGATTATTGTACTGTCAGCCTTAGCTTTTCGAAGGCGGTGCAAAATTTAACTTTATACTTTTTTAAATGAACCCGCCTCCGACAGACTCAGGCTGACAACTTTTAATTTCGATTATTAATAATATATATTTTCTAATATCATTTTTTTAACAGTAATAGAATAGTAATTCCAAAATAAAACAAACCATTTACCACCAAATTAATATATTTATACCAATTCTTCTAAACTAACCATTTATCATTGCTTAAAAAACTTTTCATGGCAGATGTTTCCACCAAAGGAATTGGTAAGGTAATCTTTTCTTCGTCACTAGGTACATTAATAGAGTGGTACGATTTTTATATTTTTGGAATGCTTGCCAAAACCATTGCTTCGCAATTTTTTCCTGAAGGAAATGATACTGCAGCATTGCTAAGTACACTAGCCATTTTTGCAGCTGGTTTTTTGGTAAGACCTTTTGGTGCATTGGTTTTTGGTAGGTTGGGCGATTTGGTGGGTAGAAAATATACTTTTCTATTAACGTTGGTATTAATGGGGGGCTCTACTTTTTTAATAGGATTGGTGCCTAGTTATAAAATGATTGGTATGGCTGCACCATTACTCGTTTTATTATTGCGTTTGGTGCAAGGCCTTGCGCTTGGAGGCGAGTACGGTGGTGCCGCTACATACGTGGCCGAACATGCGCCTGCACATAGGAGAGGATATTTTACCGCATGGATACAAACCACCGCTACGCTCGGGTTGTTTGTAGCATTGGGTGTAATAATGTTGGTAAAAAATAATATGAGCGATGCCGCATTTACTGCAGAGTGGGGCGGTTGGCGGTATCCGTTTTGGATTTCTATTTTACTCGTAGGCGTTTCTATTTACATCCGTTTAAAAATGAATGAATCGCCTTTGTATACTGCACTGAAGCATGAAGGCAAAACATCAACCAATCCATTGAAAGAGAGTTTTGGTAACAAAGCAAATTTTAAAATTGTATTGCTTGCCTTATTTGGCGCAGTAATGGGGCAGGGTGTAATTTGGTACACAGGGCAGTTTTATGCACAAAGTTTTTTAGAAAATACTTGCAAACTCGAGTTTATGCAAAGCCGTGGCATTTTGTTATGGGCTATTGCTTTTGCAACGCCCTTCTTTTTATTTTTTGGATGGCTAAGCGATAAAATTGGGCGTAAATGGATAATGATGGTAGGGCTGTTGTTGGGGGTAGTTTTTTACAGGCCGATATTTCAAACTTTTTTGAAGGATACGGATGCAAAGGAGTGGGTGAAGGATAGTAATAAAATTACAAAACTCTTACTTAAAAGACCTACAGTTAAAAGCGATACAATTTTAGGTTCTGAAAATGGTTTAAGAATAATCAATTATCAAGATTCGGAATGGGTTTACAATGGATGTAAGTTTAATATAAAAAAGAGCGACACTTTAAAATTAATTGAAGGAGGGTTCACACTTTATCCTCCGCTAAGTGCTTTAGGAAAAACACAAATTGATTTCTCTAAAATGAAATTTGAACTAATTGCTGATACAAAACCTAGTTTTTCCAATTTAATTTTAAGTGCAAATACCAAATGGAAATTCATCTTCCTCGTTTGGGCAATGATCATTTTTGTAACAATGGCTTATGGACCAATAGCAGCATTTTTAGTAGAATTATTTCCTACTAAAATAAGATACACAAGCATGAGTTTGCCTTACCATATTGGTAATGGAGTATTTGGTGGGTTGGTACCTTTTATAGCCACTTTATTATCTGCTACTTTTGTAAACGACCCATTGGTGGGGCTTTGGTATCCAATAGGCGTAGCAGCTTTGTGTTTTGTAATAGGGGTAATGTATTTGAGTAATAAAAAAGAAGAGGATGTGAGCGATTAATTTGCAAAAGTGGAACCTTAGCAAACCTATAAGGTTTTGACAGAAGCTTTATATTATTAGAATGCTAACAAAACCTTATAGGTTTTTGATAATTAGCCACGAATAACACAAATAACCACGAATAAAAACCATTCGTGAAAATTCGTGTCATTAGGGGCAACAAAAAAATAAAAATTATGAATCAGCTAAAAAAAATAATGGGATTTGTTTGGATGCTCATTGCACCTGTAATAATTTTCTTTTTGGTAAGTGGCGCCATCCAAAACATTGGCCACGGTACCAAAGATATCAACAAACCTATCCCATGGATTATCATCATTACCATTTTTACCCCTATTTGTATTGGCTTAATGATATTTGGATATTATGCCATAAAAGGGGAATACGAAAGGGAGTAGATGTTAGATACAAGATGTTAGATGCAAGATATTAGATGCAAGATATTAGATGTAAGATGTTAGATACTAGATGTTGCCCAATTAAAGACTTGTAACCATCCATCGACAACTCGTAACGATTAAACTCGCAACCCGTAACTTTCCAACCCGTAACCCGAAACCTCCCAACCCGAAACCCCCGAACCTGCAACTCGTAACGATTCAACCCGTACCTTTGCCCCAATGTCAGCACCAAAAAAGAAACTCAATATATCTGTATTAAAAAGGGTATTTGCCTTTGCCGCCCCCTACAAAAAGAAATTTTATTTATCCATTTTTCTTGCTATTTTTCTGGCAGTTATTGCACCCGTAAGGCCCTTGCTTATTCATCTTACCATCAATCATGGCATTAATGATAAAAGTGCTGGTAATTTTATAAATGGCGCTGGGGGCTTTATCATTGAAATAACCATCATTCAAATTGCTTTGTTATTAATAGAAACTACTTGTCGTTTCTTTTTTACTTTTACTACAGCCTCTTTGGGGCAGTCGGTAGTAAAAGATCTTCGTATAACAACGTATAATAAAATTGTACACCTCAATTTATCGCAGTTCGATAAAACACCCATAGGTACATTAACAACAAGAACCATTAATGACATAGAATCGGTAAACGATATTTTTAGTGATGGCCTCATTCCCATTATTGCAGATATGTTGGCCATCGTATCAGTACTCTCTTACATGTTTTGGGCAAATTGGCAACTTACGCTTGTGTGCCTAGCTCCTTTCCCTTTTCTTATTGTAGCAACTTATTTTTTCAAAGAAACCGTAAACAAATCTTTCATAAAAGTGAGAAACGCCGTGGCAGCACTTAATGCATATGTGCAAGAGCATATAACAGGTATGGGTATTGTGCAAGCATTTGCCGCCGAAGAAAGGGAGCTAGAAAAGTTTAAAAACATTAACAAAGAGCACCGCAATGCAAATATAAAAAGCATATTTGCTTACTCCGTTTTCTTTCCTGTAGTAGAACTGGTTTCTGCGGTATCTATTGGCTTGTTGGTTTGGTGGGCTGGTACACAGGCTGGCCTCCAACCAGAAAAAGCCAAAGACGTAGGAGGAATTATTACGTCATTTATTCTTTGTTTAAATTTATTGTTTCGCCCACTCCGTGTAATTGCAGATAAATTTAATGTACTGCAAATGGGTGCCATTGCCAGCGAAAGGGTTTTTGCCATTTTGGATAATGAAGATGTAACAGAACGTGCAGGAACCTACGCACCAGCAACCATGCAAGGGAATATTTCTTTTGAGCAAGTATGGTTTGCTTATTTGGAAGAAAGGTATGTACTTAAAAATATTAATTTTGAAATAAAGGCTGGAGAAACACTCGCTATCGTGGGTCATACAGGCAGTGGAAAAACGTCTATTATTAGTTTGATAAACAGATTGTACCATGTACAAAAAGGAGCTATTAAAATTGATGGGGAAAATATAGAAGCTTATGAGCTAGATTATTTGAGGAGTAAAATTGGTATAGTATTACAAGATGTGTTTTTGTTTAGCGGCAGTGTATTGGATAATGTAACATTGCGAAATACCGATATAAAAAGAGAAGATGTAATAGCCGCAGCCAAACTAATTGGCATGCATCAATTTATTGAAAAACTACCAGGCGGTTATGATTACAATGTAATGGAGCGGGGTGCCACTTTATCGCTTGGGCAGCGTCAATTGCTTTCTTTTGTAAGGGCATTATTGTACAATCCATCTATTCTTATTCTAGACGAAGCCACTTCGTCGGTAGATACCGAAAGTGAAGTACTCATACAGCATGCCATAGATAAACTAATAGCTGGAAGAACTTCTATTGTAATAGCCCATAGGTTAAGCACCATACGCAAGGCAGATAGAATTTTGGTACTAGATGCCGGCGAAGTAAAGGAAATGGGCACCCACACTGAATTGATGGCAAAGCAGGGCCATTATTATCAATTACACAAAATGCAGTTTGAAATGCAAGAAGCAATAGTTTAGTAATTTGTAGTTTTATTGTTATTGATGTTATTAGTTTAAATCTGACTACATTTGTAACAAACCATTACGCTATGATGCGATGTAACTTAATTTTATTTTTCGGAGTATTTATTCTATCTTTTAATGCCAAATCGCAAAATCATCCAAATATAAAATTTGGTGATGTTACTGCAAAAGATTTTGAAACAAAAGTATATACAATTGATAGTAATGCCCAAGCCGTTATTTTGTATGATTACGGCAGTGCAGATTATGTAACAAATAGTGACTCATGGTTTGACATTTCTTATACATACCACAAACGTGTTCGTATATTAAATAAAAATGCTTTTGATCTTGCAACTATACAAATTCCATTATACAAAGGAGAAAAGACAGAAGAAGTATTAAATAAAATTGAAGCTTCTACATACACAATGGAAAACGGTGTTGTAAACAAAGTAAAGCTCGATAAGCAATCACTGTTTAAAGATAAAGTAACAAAGAACTATACTGTAGAGAAATTCACTTTTCCTAATTTAAAAGAAGGTTGTATTATTGAATACAGCTATACCATTGTTTCTCCAAGATGGAGAGATTTAAGAAGCTGGTATTTTCAAACGAGCTACCCCGTTTTGCAAAGTAAGTATGAAGTAACCATTCCGCAGCTCTTTAATTTTGTTTTTTTGCCATCAGGGTATTTTGATTTAAAGCCTACAAATTTAAATATAGATTATAAATCATATAATCTTTTTGACAGGGGGGAAGGTATGGAAAGATCTCAATCATTTGTTTACAAAGCTACCATTGTTCATTCCGAGTGGATAATAAACAACTTGCCTGCAATAAAAAAAGAGAAATTTTTAACTACTTTAGAAAATCATATTTCTAAGATTGAGTTTCAAATAAAGAGTTTAGATTATCCTGATCAAGCACCCAAACCTATTTTAAGTACTTGGGATGAATTGGTAAAGGAGTTATTAAAAGATGAACAATTTGGAGCAGCCCTATCAGAAAAAAACAAATGGATGGATGATGACCTTGAAAAACTTATCATTAAAAATGATACATTGGCAACAGCAAAAAATATATTTGATTTCGTAAAAAATAATTTTGTAGCGACAGGTTTTGATGGTATTTATTTAAATGAAAATCTTAAAAAAACTTTTCAGGATAAAAAAGGCAATGCGAGTGAACTAAACCTGGTGTTGGTAGCACTATTAAAAAAAGCAAAAATTAATGCCGAACCACTAATACTTAGTACCAGAGATAATGGATTGGCTTATGAAATGTATCCATTAATAAACAAATTTAATTATGTTATTACAAGGGTCTTAATTAATGAAAAAGAATATTTATTGGATGCATCCAAAAAGAAGATAGGATTCAATCATTTGCCAGATTATTGTTACAATGGATATGCGAGAATAATTGGTGAAAGGCCTTATCTAGTTCCATTATTTTCTGATAGTTTAAAGGAAAAGAAAACAACCAACATCAATTTCTATAACAGTGAGGATGGCAAAAAAATTGAAGGTTCTTTCAGTTCTACTTTAGGGCATTTCGAATCTTTTGATTTTAGAGAGGAAATGACAAATTCTTCAAAAGAAGCTTATTTTAAAAAAATAAAAAACGGTTTCAGTTACGACATTACACTGAGCAATCAATCTATTGATTCCTTGGATAAGTTGGATGAAAGAATTGCGATAAAGTACGATTTTGCCACCGCTTTTACAGAAGATATCATTTATTTTAACCCACTATTTGGTGAAGCTTACAAAACAAATCCTTTTACAGCCGCAACCAGAAATTACCCAGTAGAAATGCCTTATCAAACCAATGAGGTAATCATTGTTTACATGGATATTCCAAAAGGATATAAGGTAGATGAAATTCCTAAATCTGTAAGAGTTAAATACAATGACGAAGATGGTATGTTTGAATATATCGTACAAGCCGATGCTAATTCTATACAACTTAGGAGTAAAATTACACTCAATAGAGCAAATTTTGACCCAGAAGAGTATCAATCATTGCGTGATTTTTTTGGCCAAATTGTAAAGAAACAAAGTGAACAAATCGTATTCAAAAAAATAAAATAAACCTATGGGAAAGATATTTTTTTTGTGCATGCTCTTTTTTTACAATGCTAGTTTTTCTCAAAATTACGATGTGGCATTAATAAATGATTCGTTAAAAGAAAATGCAAACGCAGTAAAGAGGTTTGAAGAATTAAGGGTAATTATTAAATCTAATTCCAAAGCCATTGTAAAACATAAATACGTTATTACTGTCTTAAAAGAAGCGGGTGCTGGCTTGGCAGACTATCATAATTCATATTCTAAATTACAAAGCCTGTCAAATATTTCGGGAACATTGTTTGATGCAAAAGGAAAGGAAATTAGATCAGTAAAGAAAAAAGATATTGGAGATTTTTCTGCTGTGGGAGATGTAAGCCTGATGTCGGATGATAGGGCAAAGCACCATAATTTTTATTATAGTCAATATCCATATACGGTAGCGTATGAAGATGAGCAGGAGTTGGATGGCATTTTTTTTCTTCCCTCGTGGAATCCAATAGATTTAGAATGTAGCGTAGAGCAAAGCAGCTTTATAGTAGAAACGCCCGCTGATTACGTTCTGCGTTATAAGCAAATTGCTTATACCAATCTACCTGTACAATCTACGGAAAAAGATAGGAAAATCTACAACTGGCAAGTAAAGAACCTTCTCCCTGTTGCTTATGAGCAATACCAGCCACACTGGGATGAAATAAATCCTGCAGTTTATATTGCCCCGGCACTATTTGAAATAGGCGATTATAAAGGCGAGATGAGTAGTTGGAAAAACCTTGGTTTGTTCATTAAAGATTTAAACAATGGCAGGCAGGAGTTTCCAGAAAGCATTAAAGCGGATATACACAAGCTTACCGAAAATGTAACCGATAACTATGAGAAAGTAAAATTATTGTATGCTTATTTACAAAAAAACACGAGGTATATAAGTGTGCAAATAGGAATTGGTGGCTGGC